>JAGLHV010000268.1 GCA_023143305.1 bacterium
TTCTCAATATTTATCACCTTTGTTTTGGCTATACAGCCTGCTGATGCCCTTGCCGTCTTGGGAGAAAACGGATCAACACACCCTGGAGTAAGAATTATACCGTTTAAGTTGAATGCGGCTGCAGTACGGATAACTGTTCCCATATTTCCCGGATCTTGCAAGCGATCCAATAAAACATATTTCAAATCTTTTCTAATCTCCGAACTGTTCAGCACATTTAAAGGGACAACCGCGATCACTCCCTGACTGTTTTCTGTTGAAGATACATATTTAAAACAATTTTTCTCTACGATATAAATCTTTCCCGCTATTACCTTGGGTATAGCTCTTCCCTAACAAACAAATATTTCCTTAATAACATCCACATCATCAAGCGCCCGAACGCCCTCGATAACATATTCCTTATTCGAATACCTGTGTTTTCTGTCTGCAATCAGTTTTTTTAAATTTTTTATTTTAGGATTGGACTTTGATTTTATAATATTCATCTATTTGTATCCTTAATAAGCAATGTTTTTCCCACCCCTTCTGTTTCTTTTTAATTCTATTCTCTCAACTACTAATTTTTTAGCTAAATGTCCCTCTTTTTCTGTAGTTTTATGCCGTTATCCTCAAAAGTTATCAACCTTTTTTTATAAAGAACTCCTATTGCCTTTTTGTATGTTTTCTTACTTACTCCAAACATGTCATAAATAATTTTCGGAGAACTTTTATCTCCTACTGAAATAAACCCATCTCGTTTTTTCAGGGTGTCAATAATTCTTTCCGACAAATCACCAACCTTTTCATAGCCGGGTTTATGCAGACAGAGATCTATTTTTTTATCATCTCTCACTTTTTTAATGAACCCTTTTATTTGCTGTCCTTTTTCTAATATTTGAAACACTTCGTTTTTATAAAGAATACCACCATGGCATCCGTTAATAATTGCTTTATAACCAATATCGGTCTGACAGCATACTAACAGTTCCACTTCCTGCCCTTCCTGAAAATTAATCGGCATAGTGTCAAGAAATTTATCCAGTTTCGAAGAAGCGACAATACGTTTACTTTTGTCGAGGTAGATAAAAACAACATATGATTTGCCTTCTTCCATTTTTTGCTTTTGTTCACGAAAAGGTACCAGCAAATCTTTGGGTAAACCCCAATCAATAAATGCCCCAACAGAATTAACCGAAATAACCTTTAACAAAGCAAACTGACCCACCATCGCATAAGGTTTTTCGGTAGTGGCAATAATACGGTCTTCGGAATCAAAATAGACAAAAACTTCTATAATGTCATCGATTTCACAATTCTCCGGCACATATCTGCGGGGAAGTAAAATTTCACCAAAATCTTCCCCGTCAAGATAAATTCCAAAATCAACTCTCTTGACTACCCTTAGCTTATTTAATTTTCCTATTTCAACCATGTAAAAATCATCCTCCGTAAAATGTAATATTTTTACCCCTTCTATTTCTCTTTAATTTCACTACCTCAACTACTAATTTTTTGGCTATCAGATTTAAGCAAATTCATGTAAATTGTTATTTAACTATTTAATAACGTACCCTTTTTCCTACGAGCTTTTTCTACCATGTAATAATGTATGTACAACTGTCAGCTCCATTTTTTCTACATGGTTTTGAATCGTCATGTGCAATATTTGCTTTTATTTCGAATTTTCTTGCCATTGCCATTATAATTCCAAAATCAAATGCACAAGGATAAGGATTCATACATTCACTAATTATCATATTTCTATTTTCAATTTTTTCATATCCATAATGACCGATTCCTTCTTCCATTTTACCTGTATTAATATCAAATAACACCTTCCCATTTTTTCTATGATTTAGATGATAAGCTATATCTATTGACTTTATCGCACTATCAATGTCCTTAACCCCTGAAGGAAAAATTGCATTTTCAGGAATTTTCATGCCGATTATTTGTAATGTTGCATCACCAATTTCTTTGGCTATTTCCTCAAATGATTTTAACCAACTATCATGAGAATACCATCCTTCCTTTTCAATTTTGAGCTCACCATTTTCTTCTATACCAATTCCTACACCTAATAAATATTTCTTTGCTAAGCTTTTATATCGACCTAAACCATCTACTATTGCATTTACAGTCGTACCATTTACTTCAATATCTTGCTCAAAAGCTTTAAATTGCAAAATAAAACCTCCTTTAAATATAAAGATTGAAACATAGAAATATAGGCGGGCAAACCGGCAATTTGTCCGCCATGCTTTGTGGTAAAAAACTACCAGTCAATCATGAGAAAAAAC
>JAGLHV010000269.1 GCA_023143305.1 bacterium
CTTGCAGGGAAACGAAGGGTTTTGGGTTTAATTTCCTGTAGCTTTGCGGGGCAGTTTATTAAAAAAAATAAAATATCGGGAAAAAATGAAAAAAAAAGATTGGTTATATATCGGTATAATTATTATTTT
Organism: bacterium; assembly: GCA_023143305.1. Classification (GTDB taxonomy): domain Bacteria; phylum CBDUZB01; class JAGLHV01; order JAGLHV01; family JAGLHV01; genus JAGLHV01. The sequence continues at coordinate 130 of JAGLHV010000269.1, forward strand.
CGGGTTTATTCTTTATGCTAATTCTTTGAATAATTCTTTTGTGTGGGATGATAAAGAGCACATAGAGAAAAATGATTTTATTAAAGACTGGAATAATTTACCCAGTCTTTTTACTCCTGGTTATTTTGAGCTTACTAACGAAGGATTTGCTTTAAGCTGGCGTCCGTTAACTACTCTTTCTTATTTTATTAGTTATAGTTTGTGGGGGATTAATCCTTTAGGGTATCGTTGGGCAAGCATTATAAATCATTTATTGAATGCCGTATTAGTATATTTAATCACTTCTATTCTTTTCCGAAAAAGAAATATTTCTTTTATGGCCGGTTTGTTTTTTATTGCACATCCTATTAATACCGAAGCGGTTTGTGGTATTAGTTTTAATGAAAACTTGTTAGCCTGTTTATTCCTCTTAGGGGCTTTTTATTTATATGTAAAAACCCAAAATGATAAGAAATCACAGAAAATTAGAATCTTTTTATGGGGTATTTCCTGTTTGTTTTATTTGTTAGCTCTTCTCTCTAAAGAAGTAGCTATTAGTTTGCCTTTAATTATTTTAGCCTATGATTATTGTTTTGCTCCGGAAAAAGATATGAGAAAAAGATATTTTTTTTATTTAGGTTATGCAGGAATAACACTTTTTTATTTAGGAATCAGGTTTTTTGTTTTACAAGATATACAAAATATATTTTTTTCCAACCTGATTAAAAAGGATTTTTTATCTGTAGGATTGGTGGAAATAATAGCCAGTTTGGTTTACTTTTTAAAGTTACTTGTTTTACCGGTTAATTTATGTGCAGTGCCTCTTATATCTACTCCGGGGTCTTTATTTGGAGCCAGGGGTCTTGGTTTAATAGTAGCAATAATTATAATAGGGGTGTTTAATTTTTTTATTTATAAATATTCTAAAAAGGTTTTTTGGAGTTTGCTTTGGATTTTTTTAAATCTGTTACCTATATTGAGCATAATACCTTTTTATTACCTGTTTAGTGAGCGGTATTTGTATATTCCTTCAATAGGATTTGCTATGCTATTAGCCATAGGAATAGATAAATGCATACAAACCAAAAGGCTATCAATGGCAGTATTAATTTTCCTGTTGGTTTTTTATAGTTGGACCACGGTAAAGAGAAATAGTGATTGGAAGGATGATTTAACTCTCTGGTCCAGAACGGTTAAAATGTACCCGAACAATTGTCAGGCTCATAATAATCTTGGGTGTGTATATAATGAACAGGGTAAATATGATGAAGCTTGCAGGGAATATAAAAAAGCTTTGGAATTGGTTCCTCATTATCTTGCCTCCTGGCTTAACTTAGGAAATGTTTATATGTTAAAAGGTGAATATTATAAGGCAATAAAAGCAGTGAAAGAAGTTTTAAAATTAAATCCCAATCATAGTGGGGCTCATAGTAATCTGGGTGTGTACTATTCTAAAATAGGATTATATAATCAGGCGATGCAGGAATATAAAAAGGTATTAGAATTAAATCCGGGAGCTGGTGTTTATAAAAATATTGGAGATTTATATCGACAACAAGGGTTAGAAGAGAAAGCAGTAAAAGCGTATAAGTATGCGTTGAGATTAAATCCGCAGTATGTAGAAGCCCGGAAATGCCTTAGTTTTTACGGAGAGAAAGATGAAAAAGATGAAATAAAAAAAATTATTTATTTTTATAAAAGAATTAGAATGATTAATTCGCAAATATTAAACAAAATGAATTTTAAGTTAGCAAAAAATCAGCCATATTTACAGGGAGAGATAGAAAAATATCTACTGGAAGATAATATGGGAAATAGATGGATGTTCGAAACATATCCTTCATATGCTTTAAATGTTGCCCAGGTCCAGGAAGCAATATATTATTTTGCGCTAATTTGCGGGATTGATTTACCTCAGCTACATTGTCTTTCTTTACCGATTAACGGTAAATTAATGTTTGGGTCTATCCAAAGGTTTTTGCCTGATATGAGTTCTTTTTGTGATATGCCAACAAAAAAATTAGGGACACATCAGGTTAATTATATCCAAAAACAGCACATATTTGATTGGTTTATTCTTAACCATGACAGCACAAAGGATAATTTTCTTATTAGTAAAGAGGCTAAAATTGTCGGGATTGATAAGGATTCAGCATTTAATTTGTTGAATAT
>JAGLHV010000027.1 GCA_023143305.1 bacterium
CCGGTATCTCTTTTAAATTCACTAACTATATAATCCACCAAAATGGCATCCATATCCGTCCCCCCCAGTTGAGTATCCCCTGAAGTGGATTTTACTTCAAAAACACTACCTGCCATTTCCATAATTGTAACATCCAATGTACCTCCACCCAGGTCAAAAACCATGATTTTCTGTTCTTTATCCGACTTATCCAAGCCATAGGCAAGCGCAGCTGCAGTGGGTTCATTAATAATACGAACAACCTCTAATCCTGCAATTGTTCCGGCATCTTTGGTTGCCTGCCTTTGATTATCATTAAAATAAGCAGGCACAGTAATTACCGCCTTTTTAACCTCTTCCCCTAAAAAAGCTTCGGCATCCTGCTTTATTTTTTGCAAAATGAAAGCAGAAATTTGCTGAGGAGTATATTCTTTCCCATGAATTTTATATTTATGACCCGTTCCCATCTTCCTTTTTGCAGCAACTATAGTCCCTGCAGCATTAACCACTGCCTGTCTTCGAGCCGGCTCTCCTACTAATTTTTGACCGTCTTTAGTAAAAGCCACATAAGAAGGAAAGGCCTTTCCCCCTAAACTGGTTCCTTCCGCGGAAGGAATAATCGTAGGCTTTCCTCCCTCCAATGCTGCCGCTGCAGAATTACTTGTTCCTAAATCAATACCAATAATTTTAGACATATCTTTTGCCCTCCTTTTTTATTAAATTGTTTTTTTAATTATTAGATGTTTGTTCCTGCATATTAGATTCATTTTTTTTTGTTTTTTTTGAAACTTTCACCATTGCCGGACGAATAACTTTATCCTTCAGCAAATACCCCTTCTGTAATTCCTCTAATATTTTATTATCTTCGCATTCATCCGTTTCCACATTCATTACCGCATGATGTAAATTAGGGTCGAATATTTTACCAATTACTTCCTGTTTTTTTAATCCCTCTTTTTTTAAAACAGCAAACAAATTATTATAAATCAATTTTAAGCCGGCAATAGCATGTTTTATTTTTTTATCTTCTTCCATTACCGCCTGCGCTTTTTCAATGTCCTCCAGAATAGGAATCAACTGCAAGACTATATCATTATTCCCAAATTTAATTAATTCCATTTTATCTTTTTCCATTCTTTTTCTATAATTATCGAATTCTGCTTTCAGACATAATAATTGACTGTAATATTTTCCGGCTAACTCCTTTTTTTCCTCTAAAGATTGTCTTAAAATTTCTAATTCGCTTAATTTTTCTTCTACAATTACTTTCTCTCTTTCTTCCATCTCCTCTTGTTTTTCATTCAACTTTTCACCCATTTATTCTTCCTCCCCTTGCTCCAATAATTTATTAGCCATCCTGGATATATAATCCACCTCTGCAATTATTCGGGAGTATTCCATCCTTTTTGGCCCGACTATTCCCAATAACCCTATCGGATAATCACCTGTTTTATAAACAGCACTTACTATGCTCCAATCATTCATCTGAGGATAGGAATTCTCATTACCAATAAATACTTTTACATTTTCTTTTTTATCAAATTTTTCTTCCAAAAGATAAGAAAGCATTTTCCTTTCTTGCAAAATATTAAAAACTGATTCTACCCTTTGATGATTATTAGTAAAACTTAAAATGTTAGAAATCCCTTCTAAATAAAGTTCTTCTTTAATTTTAAAAATTTGTTCGTTTAATTCTTTACCCAATTCTAAAAATTCTTTATAAGCTATTTTTTCTTTTTTTATTTTATCCAAAATTTTATTTCTGACTTCTTTCACCGTAAAACCAACCATTTCATCATTTAAAATATTACACATTCTCTTTAGGTTTTTAATAGTAATAGTCGAACGTAAACAAATCACTTTATGTTTAATCAAACCTGCCTGAGTAATAAATACTGCCAAAATTTTTTTATTACTCAGATGAATAAGCTTCAAATGTTTAAAAATAACCTTTTCTTGTGAAACAGAAAAAACAAACCCGGTATAATGAGAAACAAGGGAAAGAAGGTGTGAAAGCTGCCACAGCATTTCTTTTAATTCATAGTTGTTTATTTTATACCTCGCAGCTAATAGCATTTCTTCTTTTACAGTTAATTGGTTATTTTCTTCTAAGCTATCTACATAAAAACGATATCCTTTATCCGTAGGTAATCTACCTGCCGAGGTATACGGGTGAGTTAAATATCCTTCTTTTTCTAAATCCGCTAATATGTTCCGTACAGTCGCAGAAGAAATTTTTAAACCATAATTTTTACAAATAACATTAGACCCTATCGGCCGTGCCGTTTGAATATAATTATGAACAACAAGATGAAGAATTCTTTTTTTCCTTTTATTAATTAGGCTTGAAAACATTTTTCACCTGTAATATAGACCTTTTTTATAAAATTTTCATCATTAGCACTCTCTCCGCTTGAGTGCTAATATACCATACAGAAAAATATTTGTCAAGGGTACTCTCTGTTTTTTTGTAATGTCAAAAAAAAAATACTTACCCCACATCCTTACAGGAATTCTATAAATACCTGATTAGCCAGAAGCAACCCCTTATAGGTAAGCCTTATATTTTTTTCATTTCTTTCCAACAAACCTTTAAGAATTAGTTCTTCTATTGGCCCTGTAAATTTTTTTTCTATTTGTTTATCAACTTTTATTCCTTTTCGCATTCTTAAACCCAGGATTATTTTTTCTGCTATAGCTTTTTCCCCTGTAAGTTTTTCTTTTACCATACAAAGTTTATCGGTATTTACTTTACGAATATATTCATCTATATCCCCAACATTGGTTAATCTTGTTCCACCTAAAAAACTAACCGCTCCTGCTCCCACTCCTAAATATTGCTTATTTTCCCAGTAAAGCTGATTATGTTTTGAACTTTTGTGCGGAAAAGCAAAATTAGAAATTTCATAATGTTGGTAACCATTTTCTGTTAATATTTTTATTGCATACTCATACATATCCGCTTCAATATCTTCATTACAGGGTTTTATTCTACCAGATTTCAAATCAGCATACATTCTTGTACCCTGCTCAATACTTAAAGAATACAAAGAAATATGCTCCGGTTTTATATTTATTATTTTTTTTAAGGTTTTCTCCCAATCGCTCATTTTTTGACCGGGTAAAGCAAAAATCAAATCTACGTTTATATTATCAAAACCAATCTCTCTGGCTAAATAAAAATTATCCAGAAACTGTTTTCCGGTATGAATTCTTCCTATCCTTTTAAGCAACCGGTCATCAAGAGACTGTAAACCAATACTTAAACGATTTACGCCTCCCTCTTTAAGTGATTTGAGTTTTTGTTTATTAAGTGTACCCGGATTTGCTTCAACGGTAATTTCTATTTTTTTTTTAAATAAAAAATTATTTGAAAAAAACTTAAATAGATTTTCCAGTTGAAAGGAAGAAAGGATAGTAGGTGTTCCCCCTCCTATATATATACTCCCAAGCACCTCTCCCCGATATTTACCCAGTTCCTTTTTAACTGCTTTTAAATACTCTTTAACTTTTTCGTCTTTATTACTTTTTTGACCTGAGTCCCCGGAAAAAAGGACTGTTGTTTTAAAACTACAATAGAAACACTTTTTCAAACAAAAAGGAATATGAACATATAAACCATACATATATTTTTGGTTCTCTCATAAATAATGTAGAATAATGTAAAAATAAATACAACAACAGTCCATAGTCCACAGTCCATAGACACAAAGAAGAAAAAGACTAAAGACAATTACAAACTAAGAAATTCTAGATTCTAAATACTAAATCCGCCTTATCTCCTCCACGGGCGGATAAGTGTCTGAGGCGGAGAGAATCCACCTTAAAAACTGGCGGACAGACAAGTAAATCCAACACAAAAAAATATAAAAATAAAGGTAAAATATATTTTTCCCGATATAGCAAATTTCAGGGAAAATATGCATTCAAACATATGGAGTGAATCTCCCGTGATAATACAGACATTGACCACTTCAAAAAAAATTTATTTTTGTGTGCCCATAGGAGACAATTGCGCGTTTAGAAATAAACATATTTCGCCTTTATTAAACAACCTTATTTACAAAAAAAAACATATATTCAAACGATAATCACACGTAAACAATAATAAGTTATATTTATTATTTTTATAATCATAAGTCGTATGATTTCTCCATAAAAACTATTTAATTAATTTTATTCTTTTTAACGGCCAATACAAAAACAATGCTTTACCTCTAATATATTTATCGCCTAAAGGCCCCCAGAACCGGCTATCAAAACTGGAATCCCGATTATCTCCCATCATAAAATAATATCCTTCCGGAATAACTATTGGACCGAAATTATCCCTTGCCCTGCAATTTTTTGATAAAAAATGACTATCCTTAGCATAAACATGCGAATCCATATAGATAACATAAGGTTCTTCTATAGGTTTATCATTAACAAAAACTTTTTTATCATTAATCTCTATTTTATCACCGGGTAAACCAATACACCTTTTTATAAAATCTTTTTTTGGTTCTGTCGGAGATTTAAAAACAATGATATCTCCCCTCTCAGGTTTTTTCATTTTCCAGATTACTTTATCGGTAAAAGGAATGCGTGTACCATAAATAAATTTAGTAACAAAAAGATGATCCCCTTCTATAAGAGTATTGCGCATAGAACCGGAAGGAATCTCAAATGCCTGAAGAATAAAGGTCATAATAAAAAAAGATAGAATAAGAGCAACTATACCCGTATCAACCCATTCTAACCCTTCATTCAGGACTTTAATTGCTATTTTACCCCTAAATTTCTTTCTCATCCATCTTAAAACCAAACTAGCCAATACCAGACAAATACCTATCCAAAACACTTTTTGCTGCATTTTTACTCCTCTCTAAACAATAAAATTTATATTTTTTGGTCTCAGTAATCAATACCAAAACAAAGCAGAAACAATTTAAATCAACTACCCCGAAGCAAGCTACAGAATATCGAAGGTTTATCCTACATAACTTTTGCGCAACAAGCTGCGGGGGATTAAACCCGAAACTATTCAACTACAGAGTTTTTATCAGCATAGCTGAAAAACTCTAAGTTCCATTAAATTAATCATCCATTTTAAGTACACTTATAAAAGCTTCCTGCGGAATTTCCGCTCTTCCCAATTTTTTCATCTTTTTTTTACCTTCTTTTTGTTTTTCCAGCAATTTTCGTTTACGGGAAACATCACCCCCGTAACATTTTGCTATTACATCTTTACGTAATGCCTTCACTGTTTCCCTGGTTATTATTTTATTATTTATTTGAGCCTGGATAGGAACCTCAAATTGTTGACGCGGAATAAGTTTACGAAGCCTTTCTGCCATTTTCTTCCCTCTACTTAAAGCTTTATCCTTATGAATAATAAAAGATAACGCATCCACAACCTTATAACTAATAAGTATATCCAATCGAACTAAATGCGATTTACGAAATCCTATATGTTCATAATCAAAAGAAGCATATCCTTTACTCACAGATTTCATTTTATCGTAAAAATCCAATACAACCTCGGCTAACGGCAACTCGTAAGTTAAAATTACCTGCTTAGAAGTTATATATTGCATATCAATAAAAATTCCCCGATAACCCTGTACTAATTTCATTATTGACCCTACAAATTCTGAAGGAAGAACAATAGTCCCCTTAATAAAAGGTTCCTCCATATCTTTTATCTGGTTAACCGGAGGAAACAAAGCAGGATTATCTATCTGGACAACTTCACCGTTAATAGAAATAATGCGATACATAACATTAGGAGATGTAATTATCAAATTTAAATTATATTCTCTTTCCAATCTTTCCTTTATAATATCCATATGCAGTAAACCTAAAAAACCACACCGAAAACCAAATCCCAGAGCAGAAGAAGTCTCCGGATTAAAAGAAAAAGAAGAATCACACAGGTTTAATTTTTCCAATGCCTGCCGTAACAACACGTAATCGCTGGTATTTATCGGGTAAAATCCGCAAAAAACAAAAGGTTTTACTTCTTTGTACCCAGGATGCGGACAAGCAGCGGGATGCAAAGAATCCGTAATCGTATCTCCTATCTTCACACTATGTACATTTTTTATTCCTGCCATCAGATAACCTACTTCTCCGGCAGAAAGTTCTAAAGATGGAGCAAGTTCTAAATGAAACATTCCTACCTGCAATACTTCAAAAACAGATCCGGAAAGCATCATTTTTATTTTCATATTTGGTTTAACCTTTCCATCCAGCACCTTTATATAAATTACTACTCCCTGATAAGAATCAAAAACAGAATCAAAAATCAATGCCCGTAAAGGCTTTTTTTTACTTCCCTGGGGAGGAGGTATTCTTTTTACAACACTTTCTAATACTTCTTTAGTTCCTATCCCTTGTTTAGCACTGGTTAAAATAGGCTCTTCTTTTAGTCCCAGGGTGTCTACTATCTGTTCCTTTACACTTTCTACATCGGCATGGGGTAAATCAATTTTATTTATTATCGGAATAATTAATAAATTACTTTGTCTGGCCAAATATACATTAGCTATAGTTTGGGCTTCTATTCCTTGAGAAGCATCCACTAATAAAAGAACACCTTCACAAGCAGCCATACTGCGGGAAACTTCATAGGTAAAATCTACATGTCCGGGAGTATCAATTAAATTTAAAATATATTCACATTTATCTTCAGCGTAATACTTCAATCTGATAGCCCTGGCCTTAATCGTAATACCTCTCTCTCTTTCTAATTCCATCCCATCTAAAACCTGTTCTTTCATCCGACGGGGATTCACTGTTTTAGTATATTCGAGAATTCTATCAGCTAAAGTAGATTTTCCATGATCAATATGTGCAATAATAGAAAAATTTCTAATCTTCGATAAATCCGTTGCCAATTTCTGTCTCTCCTTTTAAATTTTTTAACCTCTATATAAAAAAACAAATTCTAAATTATTGAAAAAAACATTTCTTTCCAATATGAAAATATTTACCATAAATCAAATAAATCATGAATTTTTCTTTAAAAAATCAATTAAAGGTATCGAGGAAGGATTAACTTCCCTGTTTTCAGCCAAATAGACACTTACGAAATCACCTAATAAAATCAAATAAAACAAACGAGCAAGTAATGTATTTCCCTCTGCCCATACCTCTTCATACTCAATTCTTCTTCGGACAAGAATAATTTTAAAAATTTCTATACATTTTTTTAAATCTTCATCTTCCTGTTTGTCTCTCAAAATAATTAAACGTAACCTTTCAAATGGAAATTTATTCTGTCCCCACGCTTCTATTTCATTATGATTAAGTTGGGGAAATAAATTGGTCAACACAAAAGCTTTAGCATTCTCATTAAATTGACCTTTCCAGCGACTAACACAAGCTCTTAAATAACTTGCCCCATAAATTATCGGGATTTTATTTCCAATGTTCTGAGCAATTTTTCTGGCCAAATTTTCTGCCCCTACAATTTCAGGACCGACATCCGAAACAATTTTTCCCAAAACTTTTAATATTTCCCTCAACTGCTCTTCATTTTCATTTATTAACTTTAATTTTTCCAGTCCCCTTAACAAAGGGAAAAAAAGAAAACCCAAACTAGCCCGGGGAGGAAAACCTTCCGGCACTTTAATATAAGGAACGTTATCCTTTAAACATTCTTCTTCCAATTTTCCACCGGAAGTAATAGCAAATATTAAAGCATTTTTCATTTGAGCATCATAATAATTATTTAAAGTTTCTTGAGTATTTCCCGAATAACTGGTTACAAAAACCAAACTTTTCCTGTCTATCCAGGAAGGAAGCATATCTCCCTGGTTAACAAAAAAAGGAACAGCCATTTCTCTATTGATATAATCACCTAATAAATCTGATCCAATTCCCGAACCTCCTATACCACAAGCAACAACATTATCTATTTTTCTTTGTCTTTCATTTTTATCTCTAAAATCTTTTCCATCCCACCCACCACAAACAATATAAGAATTATCCTCTCCTTTTTCAAGATAAGCATCCCAGAAAGTATCGGAGATTAGTATTGCATCTTTACATTGTTGAGGAAATTTTATTAAATAATCTAACATATTTAAATACATCATATTCTTATTCCTCTTTTTCTTAAAACTTTTTTTATCTCTTCATTATCCGATAAACTCAATATTTCATCGGCTAACTGTTTGGTTTCTTCTATTTTTATTGATCTAATAATTCTTTTTACTTTGGGAATACTAATAGCACTCATACTAAACTCTCTCAACCCCAGGCCTAAAAGTATCATAGTTACCGCCGGATCAGCAGCCATTTCTCCACACATTGCCACCCCACTACGGGATTTTTTTCCCGTTTGAATAATTTCTTTTAACAAACGTAAAATCGATAAATGCAAAGGTTCGTATAAATGAGTTACGTTTTCGTTCACCCTGTCTACAGCTAATAAATATTGAATTAAATCATTAGTTCCGATACTTAAAAAATCAGACTCTTGTACTAAAATATCTACCACTAAAGCGGCAGAAGGAACCTCTATCATCACTCCTACTTCTATATCATTGTCAAAATCAATCTTTTTTCTCCGTAAATCATCCTTTACTTCTTCCAATATCTTATTTGCCTGACGTAATTCTTCAATTCCTGAAATCATCGGATACATAATTTTTAATTTACCTTTTACACTAGCCCGTAAAATAGCGCGTAATTGGGTTTTAAAAATATCCGGGTATTTTAAACAAAACCGGATAGCTCTCAGCCCCAAAAAAGGATTTCTTTCGGGAGCAAGTTTAAATTGTTGTGAAAATTTATCTCCGCCCAAATCCAAAGTCCTTATTGTTACCGAATAAGGTAACATGTTTTTTGCCACTGCTTTATAACTTTCATACTGTTCTTCTTCAGAAGGAAAATCTTTTCTATTCATATATAAATATTCGGTACGATATAATCCAATCCCGCTAGCCCCGTGAGATAAAACAGATTTTATTTCTTCCGGAACTTCAATATTAGCTATTAAATTAATTTTATGCCCGTCTAAAGTAACTGCCGGAAAATCTTTTAATTTCTCTAAATCCTTTTCTTCCGCTAAAAATATCTGTTGCTCTCTATAATAATTCTCCAGGGTACTAGTATCCGGATTAATAATAACTATTCCCTGATTCCCATCAAGAATAATCATATCTCCATCCTTAATATTTCTGGTAATATCTCTTAATCCTACTACTGCCGGAATTTCCAATGAATGGGCCATAATGGCGACATGGGATGTTTTTCCACCTATATCCGTGGCAAATCCAATTACTTTCTCTTCTCTCATAGCAATAGTATCGGAAGGAGTTAAATTATGTGCAACTACTATTACCTGAGATTCTAATTGATTCAAAGTTATTCTTTCCCGCCCCAGGAGATGCCTTAATACCTTACGTCCCACATTATAAATATCCTGCCCTCTTTCTTTGAAATATTCATCATCAATTTCTTCAAAAAAAAGCAGTACATTTTCCATAACCTGATGTAGAGCATACTCTGCAGAAACTTTTTCTTTGGCAATCATCTCAACTGTATCTTCCCGTAACATTGTATCGTCAAGAATTAAAAGATAGGCGTCGAATAAACGGGCATGTTTTTTACCTAATCGCTGTAAAGCTTTTTTTTTAGTATGAACCATTTCCTGTTTAGTTTTATTTAATGCCTTTCGAAAACGGAAAATCTCAGACTTTTCATCGTCAATTTTTCTCTTTTGAATAATAAAATCTTCTTCTTCTAAAACAAATACCGGTCCAATAACAATACCCGGAGAAGCAGCAATTCCTCTATACATAATTTGTCTCCTTTTTTCTAAAAAAGATATGATTATTCTTCACCAAATTTAGTATTGATTAAATCTTCTATCATACTTAAAGCTTCTTGTTCGTCTTTTCCCTCAGCAACAATTTTAATTTTACTCCCAAATTCGGCAGCTAACATCATTAAACCCATAATACTTTTACCATTTACCTGTTGCTCTTTTTTATCTGCACGACTTACCCCTATTTTCGATTCAAATTTACTGGCTAATTGAACAAAAATCGCTGCAGAACGTGCATGCAACCCTAATTTATTTTTTATCGTAAATATACCTTTCACTT
>JAGLHV010000270.1 GCA_023143305.1 bacterium
TTAAAATAAAACAAAATTTACTAAAACTAAACTTATAAGAAGCAAGAAGTTTCATTTTATCCATAGTTTGTTTGAGAAAAACATTGGAAGGAAGAAAAATCCAAAAAACTACATCCGCAAAATCAAATATTAACATTCCTTTTCGCGTAATATCACTATCCATATCTATTACCAGAGAATAAATTCTACTTAATCCAATTAAAGTCCTGGTTATTTGCCCTAAAGAAAGCTCTGCTGCTGTTTTTTCGTCCGGAGCTAAAGCTAAAACACCTACTCCCCATTTATTAAAACCTATCCGACCTCTCAAGAATTCCCCATCCAAAGTATCTCTTTGCATTACTATCGACATTTCTGAAATATAATGAGCAGAAACACCCAACATCCCGGCTATTTCTCCCTTACAAAGGGGATCTAAATCAATAAGTACTACCTGTTTTCTAGATCTCATAGCCCAATCTATAGCTAAATTAGTACTTATTATTGTTTTTCCCATCCCTTTTTGCGGACCGGAAAAAATAATTATCCGATTATTACTTTCCATTTCTTTAATTTACTTCCTTTTATTTATCTTATTATTTTAAACGTTACAAACATAACCAATGAACTTTTTACGTCTTTAGTATCTGCATAAGTGAAAAATAAATCTCCAATAATAGGAATATATCCTAATAAAGGAACCCTTCTTTTACCACTTACCTTTGCGGATTTTTTTAAACCGGCAATAACCAATGTTTCTTTATTTTTAATCATTACTCTATTGCTCATTTCCCGTTTGGTAAAAGAAGGCAGGCGAAAAATTCCATAAGTATACCAATCCCCTATTTCCACAACTTCGACTTTCATCTTTGCTCTAATAGTTACCTTATCAACAACTTCAGGTTGTACGTCTAAAGCTACTCCATATTCTTTCCATTCAATAATAACTTCATCCTCTGTGTAATAAACATAAGGAATTTCCCCCCCCACTAAAAAATGGGCATTCGAACCACTTTCAGTAACTAATTTAGGATTGGCTAAAAGACGAGCTTCATTATTGTTAATTAAAGCATGGAGTGTACCCATAAAAGGAGTTGTTCTAAACATTTTTCCTATTTTATAGACATCATAAGGTAAACCCGTCTGATTACCGCTAAAACCGCTAAGCTCTCGACTTTTACCATCTTCAGTCAAAATAGAAGGGATACTGCCTTCTTCAAAACTAAAAGCATCTATCCACTCTACTCCTAACTTTTTAAGATTTGTTTCCGTTATTTCTATTGCATCAACACTTACTTCTATCATCTGTTTTGCACTACAAACAAAAAGCGGTTCTCCAAACAATCCATATCCTTGCAAAAGGATAAAACCTAAAAAAAATTTTCCGGCTATCTTAACTATTCCCCTTTTCACTTTCCCTCCTTTTCTACTTTTAGCGCATCTTTTTTTTCTATTTGTTTACTATCCTCCCCTACACTCACAACTTTAGGAGTTACAGATACTTTCTGCCTTTCATAAAGAGCAGGTTGCGAAGTCTTTTTTATATTACTTATTTTACTATCATTATAGGGACGCACAATATAAGTAATTTTTCCTTCCCCTGTAGCGAGAGTAAACAGCTGACATTGTTCCGGAGTTAAAGCAAAAGTGAAGAAATTTCCCTTTTTCCCTCCATTACCAAAATCTTCTCCTACACTTAACACAATAACATTTTGCAATCGGGTAATAACACAATCCCCTGAATAATTAAGGTCCGGCAAAGTAAGTAAAATATCTAAGTGATCCCCCGGGTTAATTAAAGACAATAAATTAGTATCTGCCTTTGTTACAATCCCACGCATTTCCATTGGAATTTTAACCGATAAACCTGTTTCTTTACTTAATGGGACCAAACTGGATTGCAAAACCTGCATCCCCCGGGAAATAGGAACTAAATTAACCAAGCCTTCTGCTGCTTTCGGATCACGAATTGCCTTGGGTTGGATATACTTCTGTGGTATTTCCATAAAACCTAACATATTAGTTTTAATTACACTCCTTTTAGGTATATCTCTCACAGCAACTACCACTCGGCTTTTAATTAACCCCCGCTCTAATGCTCTTTCCTTCTTGGCCAAATACCACCCATTAAACATTACCGCCAACATCCCCGCAATTGCAGCAATTACCAACCCTGCTTTTCCACCCATTGCCCTTCCTCCTTAGTTATTATCTTAATTTCTTATTATAATTATAATACTCACCTTACTCAAATAAGGTGAGCAAAAATATCAATCTGATTTTAAGCTTAAATTAAAAAAACCA
>JAGLHV010000271.1 GCA_023143305.1 bacterium
ACCAATCTAACCAATCTAAACCAATAAAACCAACTAACTGTTTTTTTCTTTTTTCAATTTATAAATTATCAGGATACTTTCTTTAAGCAGAAAGCCGGTGAGAATTATTAAGATGATACCAATGCTCAGTAATAAATAATTTTTTTGTGAAAAGAAAGATGATGATTGATGGATTAAGGCTGCAATACTGGTGATTAACATAAATAAAGCCGGGTAGAGTGTGTATTTAATGGGTTTTTTTCTTTGCATAAGGTATAAGGTTACCACTAATAAAGCTAAAGCTGCTATTAATTGGTTAGCAGCACCAAAAATAGGCCAGAGTGTTTTCCATTTACCCAGGGCTAAACACCCGCTGAGAATGATAATTATTAAGGTCGAAAAATAACGGTTTTTGAATATTTTTATACCCAGACCTGCTCCCCAGAATTCTTCTCCGATATAACGTCCGATTCTGGTAGCAGAATCAAGGGTGGTCATGATAAAAGTTTTGAGCATAGTAATGGCAATTAATGCCCCCAGGGAACCAAAGATAGGTTTTACCAATTGGGCGTATCCTTCTCCAAAAGTAACAATCCATCCTTTTTCTTTCATTAGTTGGGGATAGACCAGATGAACAGGTCCCTGGTGCTTGTTAAAATATAAGCCTGCGGTCACACAAATCAAAGCCAGCGCAGCTAAAGCCCCTTCGGTAATCATTGCCCCGTAACCTATTTTTTTTGCATCTTTTTCAGAAGCTAATTGTTTGGACGTGGTTCCGCCGGCTACTAATGAATGAAATCCGGAAATAGCTCCACAGGCAATAATTACAAACATCATCGGCCAGAGAGATTGTTTAGATACGGTCCAGGTAGTAAAAGCAGGGGTGTGCATAGAAGGGTGAGTAAGAAGAATGCCTAAATAACCAAAGAATAAACCAAAAAATAAAACAAAACTGGATAAATAATCACGCGGCTGCAAGAGTAAATTTACCGGTAATACTGAAGCAATTAAGGCGTAAAAAAGTAAAATTATAGTCCATTTGGTCGTGGCATTTGCTCCTATGTCTATAGGGAGATGAGCTCCTAAGATAATTAGCATAAAGAGTAACAGTATTCCGGTAGTAGTAGCAAGGATTTGATTTATTTTCCATTTGTACATCATTAATCCTGTTAAAACAGCCACCAATATCAAACCAAAAGTGGGAATGACTATTTGAGGTTTTGCAGATAGCGTTTTAGCCCCGGAGGCGGCAAATACAGCAATAATTAATATTAGGGATAACCATAAAAAAGCAGCGAAAACCATTTTTGCCCGCTTGCTGATAGTACTTTCAGTTATCTGAGCGATGGATTTTCCTTGTTGACGAAGAGAAACCATTAAAGAAGAAAAATCATGTACTGCTCCTAAGAAAATTGAGCCAAATACAATCCAGATTAAAGCAGGTACCCAACCCCATATAGCCGCAGCAATAACCGGCCCAATAATCGGTCCGGCTCCGGCAATAGAAGAGAAATGGTGTCCAAAAAGAATAGTCCAGTGTTTTGCAGGAATATAATCCAGACCATCCTGCATTTCAAGAGAGGGGGGTGTTCTTTTGCTGTTTGTTTCCCAGAGCTTTTCGATAATGTCTCCGTATAATTTATATCCTAATCCTAAACAAATTAAAGCGATTATTCCTACTATTAAAGAATTCATTTTGCTTGCTCTTTTTGAAGTTTTTGGTTGAATTATAAAAATTTTCTATCATACTACTAAATTAAGAAATAATTGTCAATGCATATGGATAGATAAAAGATAAAAAATAATTACAACGCTTTTTTTACAATTTTAGTTGACTTTTTGCTTGTCTCAATGATATAATTTCATTCGTATAAGTAGTTTAAATTTTGTTTTTTTTAAAGGGGGGATGCAGATAATGATTGAAGAAGATTATAATAACAATAATGATGAGACGATTATTTCCAGACCGCGGGAATCAAAAGTAAACATATCTAATATTTTGTTTGGTTTTTTGTTTTTAACTCCTCCTAATATGGGAAAGGAGGTTTTTTTTAACAAAAAAAAGATAACTATAGGTCGTGATGAAAAATCGGATATCTGGCTGGATGATTTAGAAGTTTCCCGTAAACACGCGGCTATTGTTGTGGAAAAAAAACACTATATTTTAAGGGATTTAGACAGCACTAACGGGACATTTCATAACGGTAAAAAAATCAGAGAAATTATTTTAAAGTATGGTGACCGGGTAAAAATAGGAAGTGTTTCCATGAAAGTAGTATTAAAAAACAGATTAACTGAAA
>JAGLHV010000272.1 GCA_023143305.1 bacterium
TTAGTTAAAATAGAATGAGAAAAAGTGTGATTTCCATAACTTACATAACCGTTACGCATTTCAAATATTTCATCCCAGGTAAGCATCTGATAATTTCCAGCATCGTCATAATCTATTTTAACTTTTAATCGAAGTAATATTTTATCTAAAACAGCTCTTAATTGCGAATTTTCTAATTTTTTAAGCTTCTCTTTAAGCTGTTCGTAAACTCGCATTTTTTCGGCTTTAGTTTTTATAAAATATTTAAAATTGCAACATCCAAAGGTAATACTTATTTCTTTTTTTTGGGTCTCATTTATTGCATATTCCAATTCATTAACCCATAAAAATTTCTTTGTATTAATATATCCGGCAGTAAGAAAAATAGTAACCGGCACATTATATTTTTTTATAAGTGGATAGGCTAATAAAAAATTATTTTTGTATCCATCATCAAAGGTTATAGCTACAGAATGGGGCAAAAAATCTTCCTTTCTTTTGATTTTGCCAACTAAATCGGCCAAGGGAACAATTCTGTAATACTTCTTAAGATATTTTATTTGCTTTTCAAAATTTGTGATAGAAAGGCTAACATTTGTATGCTTTATATCCCCTTCCCGGCAAAAATTATGGTACATAAGTATTATTGCTTTTTTTCGATTGATGTACCTTGAAATATGATATAGCTTTATTAAAACTAACGAATTTCTAATAATCCTTTTTATCTTCAACTTTAACATATCTTATTGTCCGCTTTTAATAACAACTCTATTTTATAAACTTCTTTTTCTGTAAGGCCTATCTGTTTTAATATCAAAAGAGCTTTTTTAAGTTCTTCTTCCTCATTATCCGTAGTAACAAATTTCAATGCTTCATTTCTGCTAATGATCCCTTTACGAATCATATTACTCAAGCCAACATCATTTTTACAAAAACCATAAGTTTTTCTCTGGAAATACATTACCAGTTGCCCAAGAACACAATCAAACCTCCAGGGCAATTTTACATCTGCAGGTTTATCCCAATCAAGATTTTTCTTTATGGTTTCTACTATTTCTGTCTCATTATGTTCAATATAATCAAATATGTGTAACAATCCCGAACTAACATTTGGACTTATGCTTCTGGGACCTTTAAATTCTTTTTTCATTTGAAAACTATTGTATTTAATTCTTAAATAACTAAACAATTCTGAAGAAAAAATTACTTTTAGTTTTTTAAATCTTTCTACAGAAAAAAAAGGTTTAATATTTGTAGGAATTTGTCCAAGGGGAGTTTGTTCATCAGAAGAATCTCCCCATAATATTAATGGGATATTATACTGTTTAGCTATTTTATAGACACTAGATTCCTGTCCAATCCAACAATGCGTACAAAGTTTAGCACTTATTTCTTTTAATCCTTTATCAATTACTATTCTAATGGAATCTGCAACAAGTTTTTTTCTTAAATTTTTTTGAGATTTTAACGAAATAAACTTCACATCTAATTTTTTAACCGCATTTTCTATATTCTTCCAGGCTTGTTGGGATACAAATTCATTATCATATTGTACAGCGAGAGGATGCATATCATAGTCTTTTTTAACCTTATAAAGGATATATGTACTTTCCCTCCCTCCACTAAATGGAACGATACAATCAAAACTTCCGTCTGTTTTTCTTTTGTCTTTTAAAATATTTAAAAGACTTTCTTCTCCTTTTAAAACAGGTAATTTATAATTATGACAAACATTACAAACACCTTTCTCATTAAAGGTAATATCCGGATAATTTTCCGGTAATATACATTTTGTGCAACGGTTCATACAAAATCCTCCTAAATATTAGAATAAATAAAATATTACTACCGCGATAATAAGACATCGTACAACTTTTCTGTGTTTTCGGTCATCCTTTTTAAAGAAAAAAACTCTTCAATTCTTTTTCGGCCTGCTTCTCCCATTTTTTGAGCTAACTCTTTATTCTTTAGTAAATACAGCATTGCCTTAGCTAACATTTGCGAATTCGCCGGAGGAACTAATATACCTGTTTCATTATCACTGACAACCTCCGGATTTCCTCCTACATTAGTAGCAACTACAGGTTTCCCCGCCGCCATAGACTCTAATATAGTATTGGAAAAGCCCTCACTCAAGGAGGATAAAACCGATATATCCATCACAGAAAGAAGTTCCGGAATATCAGAACGCTCACCGGTAAAAACAACATTGCCGGTAATTCTTAATTTTTTAGCTACTTCTAATGGGGTATCTTTTCCCTCATTTTTAAAAATATAACCAACGAT
>JAGLHV010000273.1 GCA_023143305.1 bacterium
GCTGACAAAAACTCTAAGTCTCATTGAAAACATTTTAACATTTATTTGATTCCATAGTCAATTTCATAAATATATACAGCTTCTTCCTGATATATACATTGCAAGTATTTTTGTTTAAAGTTTTTATTAATCTCATACCCGTTATCATTCCAATAAAAGATATGGTATCCTTTTTCCAATCTCTCTGCTTCCCTGTCATTATACAGGATATGAGTTATTCCCATATTCTTTAATTTTTCTAACATTTCTTCCGCACTCTTAGAATTATTGGCTATTTCTACAATAGGATTAAGGTCAAAAACGCTATTTGTAATATAGCAGCGATTACAATAGTACCCCCTTGTCTCTCCAATAAATAAAATCTTTGCCTCTTTGGGTAAATTATTATTTATAAATTTCATGCCTTTATAATAGTCTAATTTACTTTCCAGATATTCTTTTCTTGTTTGGATACCTAAGGCTACAGGAAAAGGATCTACCACTGTTTGCAAATAGCCAAACAAGAAAAAATTACTCATTATAGAAACAACTAAAACAAGTCTAACTGCTTTCCATCGCTTTCCCTTCTTTTCTATACAAATCAAAGAATAAGCCGTCAAAATACTTAAATAGGGAATGATTACTACCAAAAAACGAAGTACCTTTCCTGTTACTATCCAGACAAAAAAATACAGGATAACATATATTCCGAGTTGTTTTATTATTTTAGTGCCTTTTTTTAAAAAAAGCAAAAAAGGAAGAAATAACAAAAATAAAGGGCCCCATACACCACCCCAAATATCAAATCCTCCTCCGAATTCTATTCCTTGCATCGTTATTGTCCAGGGCAAAACAAGCAAATCAAGAAAATTATGAATAGTAACTCCATAAGTACGAATATGATTTACGTAATTTTCCGCTAATCCTGCATTAATAGCATTGCCGTTAAATAATCCACTTAAAAATGGAAAAAGCGGATTGCCCGTATAAACGAAATTTTTTATTAACCAGGGAAGTAAAATCAAACAAGATAACGAAACATAAACAAAAAAATATTTTAAAATATTTTTAATATTTTTATGCTTATCTTTTATTACCAATTTCCATCCGACAAAAATCGTTAAAATAAAAAGATTGATTACCCCTGTGTATTTTACTCCCATAGCTAACCCGCTAAAAATTGCAGAGATTATAAACCAGGAATATCTATTACTTTGCCACCAATTAATCAACGCATATACAGATATAAAAACAAAAAAAGTTAACCCTAAATCAATATATGTTCCCCCTGCTAAAAGCATTATTGCCGGTGTTGAAAAAAATATGAGCATAGATAAAAAATTCATTTGCTTGTTTTGAAAATACCTGCTACAAAAAGAATAAATACCCAAAATAAGCATTACGGCAAACGAAAAATGAATGAGATTGGCCACTATATCGTCATACATTAATATTGCCAGGGTATACAACATTTCTAAGTTCTGAGGAAAATTACTCAGCAAATTATAGGGGAAAAAAATTATCTTATGTTGTTGAATATAACTCCCCGGAACTGCCAGGTGATAAACCAGAGAATCATAAAAAGTAGGAGGAGAAAAAGCTGCTATCAAAGACATAAGCAAACTTATCCCTAATATTCCCATTAAGATTAAATCCCAGGTAGAAAAAGATTTTTTGCGTAATTGCTCAACAGACTTTTTTATCGATGATAGAAAATATATTATTTCCCGAATTAATAAAAAAATTAAACCCGCAAAAATAAAATAAAATAAACCGCGATAAAGTAAGCCGCAAACGCCTAATCCAAATACTAAATAAGCAATAATGCCCCATCCTAATCCCAGGAAAAAAACAACTTCCTCCGGAAAACCCATAAAAGGAATATTAAAAAATTTAAACACCTTAGATCCTAAGGCAAAACCCACCAAAACAAACAAAAAAAGAAAAAACAATTCTGTTAATCTCATTCCCAAATTAGCTATAGGGAAATTAATAAAATAAGTATACCCGATAAATACAACCCAAACTACCAGCACAAAGTAAAATAATTCTTTTTTTATTCTTAAATTATTTTCCATACTTTACCCTATACAATAAAATATTATTTTTTTGATAAATATTTTCTAAATTTTTATCAAAAAAGTCATCGAAAATCTCTTTTTTATCGCCCAGTGAATTTAAAGAAAAATTTTTAAAACTTACCCTGTCCAGCTTTTTCGGGTCAAAAAGTAAATGTGTTATTTTATATGTTTTTAATTTATTTAAAAGTTCCTCGATATTATTTG
>JAGLHV010000274.1 GCA_023143305.1 bacterium
TAAATTATACATAAAAAATACAAACGCGTCAAGAAAAAACAAACCATAGATTAGAAAAGAAATTCTGCAGCCTGATACTTGAAAATTCTTTGGGTTTCTTTAAGAATATGTTTTAAAAAGGCAGGATACTACGGAAGAAACCTTAATCGGTAAAATAAATTTAACTTTTTTTATTTTTTTCTTCTGTCTATAATAAAAGCGCTTTTGTTTTGCTTCTTAACAAATTTCTTTAATTCCATAGCAACAGCACTTACTTTCGCCGAATGGGTTATTTTTTTATTTTCATTGGTTACCACAGCAATAGCTATGGAGACAAAAGGGAATTTTCTCTTTTTACCTCTTCTATCCTGAATTATAATGTATCCTTTTTTTCTATCTTCTTCATTATATAAAGCAGGAACCATTGCATCAAAATCTTTAATGATTTGTTTACAGGTAATTTCTATTTTATCAATACTGGTAATAGCAATAAAATCATCTCCACCGATATGCCCCAGAAAATCTTCCGAATTACCTAAATCTCTAAAGGTATCTATAATTACCTTTTCCGTGGCTTTAATCAGTCCATCTCCCCGAACAAAACCATAATAATCATTAAAGGCTTTAAATTTATTTAAATCCATATAAATTACCGCAAAAGAATTTTGTGAATGAATTCTTTCTTCAATGTTTTTAATAATAGCATTATTCCCGGGTAAATGGGTTAAAGGATTAGAATCCATATTTTCCATAGTACGCCTTAATACCATTTCTATACGAGCTAAAAGTAATGCCGTCCGGAAGGGCTTTACCAAATAATCATCCGCTCCCTTACTTAATCCCATTAATTCGTCCCTTTCTTCTCCCTGGGCAGTTAACATAATAATAGGAAGATTTCTTAATAATAAATCATCTCTTATTTTTTGACAAACCTCGTATCCCCCCATTTCCGGCATCCTTACATCCAAAAGAATTAAATCCGGAACTTCACTATAAATCTTTCCCAATGCCTCTTTGCCATTAGCTGCCATAACTACCGTATAGTCTGCCAACTCTAAAGAATCTTTAATCATTTCCCGAATATTAGGCTCGTCATCAACAACTAATATTTTATTTTTCATTATTTGCCCTTTCTCTGCTATTTTTTAAATTAATTTTATTTATTTTATCTTATTTTTTGAGTAATGTAAAATGAAATATGCTTCCCTGATTTAATCTGCTCTCTACCCATATCTTACCACCGTGTGCTTCAACAATTCCTTTTACAATAGCTAACCCCAAACCAGTACCCTTGGGTTTACCAGATCCTCCGGAAGTCTTACGAACCTGACGGAATTTATCAAACACATAATTTACTGCATCCGAAGGGATTCCCACCCCTGTATCCTGAACACTAATTTGCAGGCTATCCCCTTTATCCCGGGCAAAAATGGTTATTCTTCCTCCCGAAGGAGTAAATTTAAAGGCATTACTGACCAAATTAGTAATCACCTGCTTTATCTTATCAGCATCAGCTAAAATTGGTTTTATATCGGAAGGTATATCCATAACCGTTTTAATCTGTTTCTCCTCAGTCAAAGGAGTGAATAAAATGAATATTTCCTCAGCTATTTGAGCAATACTTACCTGTTCTTTAACTACCTCCAATTGAGCTGCCTCTATTTTAGCCAGATCTAATACATCATTGATAAAACGGGTCAATCGGGTTGTATCACTTTTCATAATCTTTAATGCTTTAATTCTTCTTTCCTCATTCATTTTTTCCGGAGGTGTATCGATAAAAAGGTCTAGATATCCTTGAATAGCGGTAAGCGGCGATCTCAACTCATGGGAAACACTGGAAACAAAATCCTTCTTCATCTGGTCCAATTCCTTTAATTTTTCTGCCATACGATTAAACTCCCCGGCCAGAGCACCTAATTCATTTTTGGTATTAATAACAATTTTTGTATCTAAATTACCGTCCCCTATGGTTTTTGCTCCCTGCGCCAATTTTCTAATTGGACGGGTTATCTTTCTGGATAAAAGAAACGCCCCGATAATTCCTATCACTAAAGAGACTAATGCTACCTGTAATATACGCGCCCGTGTTTTCCCTACTACATCTTTTATCCTTTTATTAATGATATCCTGAGAAAAACCTACTTGAGCAATACCGGTTTTATTTTGATTTATAATCACGGGAAAGGACAATATATCAAGAAGTTCACCGTTAAGCGGATTAGTATAGATCTGCCTTATAAATTTTGTAGTTCTTTTTGCTTTTTTCCCTGCAGAACTTTT
>JAGLHV010000275.1 GCA_023143305.1 bacterium
ACCTAAATCCGAAATAAATCCCCCTAACTCCCATCATAAATACTATGTCACAAATAGTCATATACTCACTTCGTTCGCGTCATATATTGTCATAAACTATGAGCTATTTGGTCTATGGACTATAAATTATTCTTTGTCTTTTGTTTTGAATTTAGTTTTTTGTATTTAGTATTTGTCTTTTATCTGTTGCCTATGGACTATCGACTGTGGACTATGGACTGTCTGTTGTCTTCCAACTGTCTCTATATCACCTCTACTCTTGAACCATCTCCTACCATTATTCGATAAGCTATAGGTTTTGTTGTAGACCTTAAAATT
Source organism: bacterium (assembly GCA_023143305.1). Classification (GTDB taxonomy): domain Bacteria; phylum CBDUZB01; class JAGLHV01; order JAGLHV01; family JAGLHV01; genus JAGLHV01. Next base: position 319 of record JAGLHV010000275.1, read on the forward strand.
TCCACATTTTGTCCGATCAAACTATCTTCAATTCTTTTTATATCTTTTATTTTACTCTTTTGTAAAACAATACTATGTTCTATTTCGCTATTTTCTATTGTCACTTCATAATAAACAGAACTAAAAGGGCCAACATAAGAATGAACTATTTTCGTATCTTTACCAATAATTACCGGGCCCCGAATTACACTATTAATTATTTCTGCACCTTTTTCTACTACAACCTTACCATATATTTTAGAGTTTTCGTCTATTTTACCTTCTATCTTCTCTGATAAACTATCCAGAATGATTCTATTTGCTTCCAGGATGTCTTCCAATTTACCCGTATCCTTCCACCAACCATCAATAATATGCGGATGAACAGTAAATTTATGGTCAATTAAATATTGAATCGCATCGGTAATTTCTAACTCTCCACGATTAGAGGGTTTAATGTTTTCTACTGCCTCAAAAATAGATTTATCAAACATATACACGCCAACCAGAGCTAAATCACTGCGGGGGTTTTCAGGTTTTTCTACAAGTTTTAACACTTTCCCTTCTTTTAATTCCGCTACTCCAAATTGTTCCGGGTGAGCAACCCGGGCTAACAAAATTTGCGAAGCAGGACGAATCTTTCTGAATCTATCAACTAAAGAAACAATACCGTCTTTAATTAAATTATCTCCCAGAAACATAACAAAGTCATCCCCGTTGATAAATCCTTTAGAAATCTTTACTGCATGAGCTAAACCCAAAGGTGCTTCCTGCTCAATATAGGTTATTTTTACACCCCACTTAGAACCATTCCCCAATGCCGCTTTAATCTCTTCTTTGGTATCACCAACTACCACCCCGATATCTTTAATACCTGCTTCTTTAATTGATTCTATGGCATAAAAAAGAATCGGTTTATTAGCTATAGGAACAAGTTGTTTAGCATTGGTATGGGTAATTGGCCGTAAACGAGTTCCTTTCCCACCGCTTAAAACTAAAGCTTTCATCTCATACCCTTCCGGTATTTATTTTACAAGTTCAACTTTATGATTACTATTTTTAAAATTCTAATCTTTATCTTTTTTGAGTATTAGAACGCTCCAAATAATCAACAAAAGCAGCTACTCCCAGTCCAACAATTAATCCAATAAAAGCAGCAAGCAAAACATTTATTTTTTTTCTCGGTAATATTGGTTTATCATTTTTTAAAGGAACTACAATTATACGGGTAGGTTCTGCCGCATAAGATTCCTCCAGGTTTTTTTCATAGAACTGCTCTTTTAACTCATTATATCTATCCAGACTATTTTCCAAACTTTCTACATATCCCTGAACTATATAAGCTTTTGCCTGGGAATCTGTTTGTTCATTTCTCTTTATTTTATCTCTAATGTTTTTTATGTCTTTTTCCATTTCTACCAATTGATTTTCCACACCGGCATTATATTCCTTTAAAATTTCTTTCCTTTTGTCAAAAAAACGTTGGTGTCTTTCTAAAATAACTTTTCCTGCAGAATCTACTAATTCCAGAGCGATAGAAGGCGTCTTTCCTCTCCCTTTCACTTCCAAAATATCCTCAGATCCCGATATAATAATTTTTCCTCTTATTCCTTCAATTTCCTTTTCTGTTACAGGTAAATTAAGTTTTTTAACTACTTTTTCTAAAATCGAATTTGTCTGGAAAATTTTTATAACAGTATTTCCCGTTTCCAGATATTCCTCTCTCACCTTTCCCATCCTAAGCATTCCCCTTGCTTCATAAACTTTAGGCAAAGAAAAAGAAATTATTACACTAACTATAACACTGCTTAAAAATACACCTAAAATAATTTTCCACCTTTTTTTAATCATATTTAAATAATCTTTTAAATCAATTTCTTCTTCCATTTTTATTTATCCCCCTTCATTTAAAATTGTCCTTATAGACTTCTGCAAAATA
>JAGLHV010000276.1 GCA_023143305.1 bacterium
GCCTTTTTCCGCTACCCATCCGGCAATACCTTCTCCTTTTTTCAAATGAATTTCTTCCAAATTTCTTTCTTTATCTCCGGATGCCACAATAAAAGACAACTCTTCTTCCCCGTCAACCAAAAGCACCGAGCTGGCCTCTGCATTTAATAATTGCATAGCAAACGACATAATTGTATTTAAAACAACCCTCAAATCCAAACTGGAATACACTACTTCTGTAGCCTTTAGAAGTTTATTTAATTCTGCAATCTTTTTCTCTGAACGGTTAAAAAGACAGGCTTTTTCAATGATTAATGCAATCTTCCCCATTAAAAAACAAATTAAAGAAAAATCTTCCTCTCTAAATCCTTCTCCCTGGTTTTTTTTGTTGTAGACTTCAACTATTCCAAATAATTTGTCTTTTCTTATTAAAGGAATGCTGATAACATTTTCTATACAATAATCTTCCGTTTCTCCTGTTTGTCTTTCTCTATCAACAATATTATTCTCCATTACCGCTTGTTTTGAGTCCAGGATTTTTTCGATCCGGGTTTGATCCGGATTGATTTTTATCTTTTTATTTATTTCTCCTTCTTTTATTTCAAACCGGCTGGCCGCAACAATAAATTCTTTAACTTGCTCTTCAAAAAATAAAACAACCCCTCCCTGGGCATCCACTAAATTAGTAATCAGAGAGATAACTTCCTGAAGAAGAATATCTAAATGGTCACAGAAAGACAGTAATTGATTTATTTTTTCTAAAATCTCTAATTTGTCTATGTTTTCTTTTTTCATTTTTTAAAGTTTTCAGTCCTTGCTTTTAAAAATATGCTGATCCTTAAAATTATACTTTAACCTATATAAGAAAAAATAACCCAACGGTTTTACAGAATTAAAAATTTGATCAAAAAAAAGATGTTGAAAAGTTCCCATAAAAATTCCTAATAAAATTTTATTCTCCGGAAAAAATTGCAGGCTTCCTCCAAAAAATAAAATTAATTCCCAGGAATGAAAGGGAAGACAATATTTTTTATACTGCTTATGATAAAATTTATTAAAGAAATCAGAAAAATTAAATTTTAATCCTTCATTTTTGAAGTAATCCCAAAAATGGTCTAAATCTATCAATACCCCTGATAAAAAAAATACAACACTTAAAGTGCTTAATTTAGTTAAGCTAAAAATTATCCCTGCACCAAGAAAAGAAATTCCAATATGTGCTGAAAGTTTAATTTTTTTTCCCTTTCTTCTTTTTTTTAAAATACTTATTTATTTTACTTGGAATTCGATTAATTGTCAATTTTTTTTTACTGACATCCGGTTATATAAATTACTTTGCCGGTAAAAAATCTATTTTAATCGCCTCCGTTTAGTTTGTTTTTTTCCAATATTTCCCGGGTCAAATTTATATAAGCTTCCGCTCCCCGGGAATTTCGATCATAGAGAATGATTGGTTTTCCAAACCCGGGAGATTCGGAAAGTTTTATATTGCGAGGAATAATTGTTTGGTAAACCTTATCCTTAAAAAATTTCCTTACCTCTCCAATTACCTGTTCCGCCAGATTAACTCGCATATCAGCCATAGTTAACACAACTCCCTCAATTTGTAAGCCCGGATTTAAACTTCTCTTTACTAATTCTACTGTATGAACTAGTTGACCTAACCCTTCCAGAGCATAATATTCACATTGAATCGGAATCAAAACCGATTCTGCTGCAGTTAAACTGTTAATCGTTAACAACCCTAAGGAAGGAGGACAATCTAAAATAACAAATTTATAAACTTCTTTCATTTTAACCAGGGCTTTTTTTAATCTTGTTTCCCGGGATAAAGCTGTTACCAGTTCTACTTCGGCACCAATAAGATCCGGGCTGGAAGGCACTAAATCCAACCAATCAATATCTGTAGAAATAAGAACTTCTTCCAAAGATGCTTCCTCCAGTAAAAGATCATAAACACCTTTTTTTATCCCTCGCTTGTCTATACCCAAACCACTAGTTGCATTTGCCTGAGGATCTCCATCAATAAGTAATGTTTCCTGTCCTTGTTCAGCCAGGCAAGCCGCTACATTTATGGCGGTAGTTGTTTTTCCTACTCCACCTTTTTGATTAACTACTGCTATTATTTTCATCTTTTTCCTCTTTTTTATTAAAAAATATATTAAACTTTTTATTTATCTCTTTTTTTATAAGGCAAAATAACGCATATAGAGAAAAACATATTTTGGCTTTCCTTCTTCACCCTTATTCTTTAGA
>JAGLHV010000277.1 GCA_023143305.1 bacterium
CTCCGATTACCCCTATAATCATACTCTCTCCCCTTAAATTACATTTAAAACATTAAAAGAACAACCTAAATTCATATTAAATTATATTCTTTATAAAAATTAACCGCATTCAAAATACTTTGTTTTATTGAGGTTCCGGGAATCCACCCTAATTTTTCCCTGGCTTTTTGTGCTGAAAAAAATCTATTCTTAGCAGAAAACATAACAACCTGCGGAGTAAAAGTTTTATGATGTAAAATGTTTTCCGCAAAATAGGCCATACCATAACTAACGGGTAATAAGGATTTTGGCACTGTTAACTTTATTCTCCTAGAGTTTAAAACCCCGGAAATTATATTCATTAATTCATAGTAAGATAAATTTTCATTGGCTAATATATATCTTTCGCCATTTTTACCTTTTTCTAAAGATAAAATATGCCCGCTAACAACATCTTCTACACTAACTACACTATTTCCGCCAAAAGGAGCAAAAGGGATTTTACCGTTTTTGATAGATTTTATCAAATTCCCCGTATTCATTTTAATATCACCGGCTCCAAAAAAAGTCGTCGGACTTATAACTACTACTTCTAATTTATCTTTATAAGTAAAAGCTAGCTCTTCCGCTTGTTTTTTTGTCCACATATACCCGATACTTTTATATTTTATATCCAATGGATTTTCTTCAGTAAGCAATTCATCTTCTTTAGAAATTCCAATTGCAGCCGTTGAACCGGTAATAATGACTTTCTTTATCTTGTTTCTTACGGCAGAATCCATTACATTGCGTGTACCTTCTACATTAACCCGGAATAGTTTTTTATTATCCCATTTACTATAAGATACCAATCCGGCTACATGAAAAACATAATCACAATCTTTCATTCCTCCGGATAAACTCTCAGTATCCTTTAAGTCACCTATTACCTTAGTAAATTTTAAATTTTCTAAAAAAGGATGGAATGATTTTTCTCTAAATAAAATATTTAAACAATGCCCGTCCTTAATTAAACGTTTAGCTAAATTTGAGCCTAAGTGACCCGTGGCTCCGGTAATAAATATTTTTGCCATATAATTTTATAATAAACCGTTTTGCTTTCCCCAAACAACAACTTCCGGAATTATTTCTTTATAATCAAAATGCTGTCAGGAAAAAAAGTCTCCCAATTTAAAAAATTTGCAAATAAGTGCAAATAAGGGGAATATAATTACCTGTTTGAACTCATTATTGCAAATAAATAATTATTATTAAATCAGTTCCCTTTTAACATTTAATTTTTAATATAGTTTCTAAACCGCAATTTCCAAACTAAAAAAAAGGCCTCTTTAATAATCCCTTTACCTAATTTTGATTCTCCGAACTTACGGTCATGAAAAATTATGGGAATTTCTTCTATTTTAAGATCTTTTTCTTTTGTCTTCCGGTAAATATTATATTTCATTTCTATCTGAAAACCATATCCATTAGCACCTATTTTATCCAAATTCAATAATCTAAGCAATTCCACTTTATATCCATTAAATCCGCCGGTAGCATCTTTTATCTCAATCCCGGTAACCATCCGGGTATAAAGATTAGCCCATTTACTTAAAAACAAACGATGATAAGGCCAATTACATATTCCGCCGCCCGGTACATAACGCGAACCAACTACCAAATCATAACCCTGCTTAAATTTTGCTAAAAACCCTGACAAATATTGTGGATTATGAGAAAAATCCGCATCCATAGTAATAACAAATTTATAGTTTTGCTCTAATGCATATTTAAAACCCCTAATATAAGCCGTTCCCAAACCTTGTTTTCCGCTACGATGAATTACCGCTATTCTGGAATCATTTCCGGATAAATCGTCAACCAACCGGCCGGTACCATCGGGAGAATTATCGTCAATAATTAAAATATCAAGGGAATTTTCAATATGGAAAATTTTTTCAATCAAAGACGAAATATTTCCCTTTTCATTATAGGTGGGAATTATAATCAAATATTTATTCATACTGTTTTTTTTCTTGTAATATTATTTTTAGTATAGCTGTGGATAATTAAACCCTGGCCCTTTCGACTCCCTACAAGGGAGTTTATGCTGAGCCCTTCGACTACGCTCAAGATAAACTCAGCGGAGTGTCTCATTGAATTTAACCAATCAAAAGTGCTACCAAATAACCCAGCCCAGCACCAAAAATTACATCCCCCGGAAAATGAGCACCAACATAAACCCGTGAAAA
>JAGLHV010000278.1 GCA_023143305.1 bacterium
GATGGGCTTGCCCCATCCCGTTTATTAATAATCAAAATGCCATGAATATGATTGGGCATTATTATGTACTCATCTAATTCGACATTATCATATTGATTTTTTATGTTTTTCCATTGTTTATCTATAATTTCACCAATTTTTGTTAATTCTATACGGACAGGGACAAGCCCTGTCCCTACAATATCCTTATTATTTATTTTTGCAAATATATTTTTACGGTCTTTTGAACATATCGTTACAAAATAGAACCCTTCATTAGAATAATCATAATTTGGTAATCTATTTTGTTTTCTGGTTAATAATTTTGGCATTCTTATCTTTGTCTATTTGTCCCTATAACACCCATGTAGGGATGGGCTTGCCCCATCCCGTTTATTAATAATCAAAATGCCGTGAATATGATTGGTCATTATTATATATTCATCTAATTCGACATTATCATATTGATTTTTTATGTTCTGCCATTGTTTATTCTATAATTTCACCAATTTTTGTTAATTCTATACAGACAGGGACAAGCCCTGTCCCTACTAAGAAATAAAATCGGCAACCAGATCACCTACCTGAGTAGTGCTCAACCCCATCTTCCCTGCTGCCATATTTTCTATCTTCCCACAGGTTAATGCTTTTTTTATTGCTTCGTCTATTAATTTTGCTCCTTCTTCTTCACCCATATTCTCCAGCATCATACCGACTGCGGCAATAGCGGCCAGAGGATTAATCATATTTTTACCTTCATATTTAGGAGCCGAACCATGTATGGGTTCAAACATAGAAACTCCTTCCGGATTTATATTACCGCCTGCAGCTATTCCCAATCCTCCCTGAACCACTGCCCCTAAATCAGTAATAATATCCCCAAACATATTGCAGGTAACAATAGTATCAAACCATTCAGGATTCTTTACAAACCACATACAGCAAGCATCCACAAAAGCATGGTCTTTCTGCACATCTTTATATTCTTCACCCACTTCATCAAATGCCCTTTGCCATAAATCATGCCCGTAGGTTAATACATTAGCTTTATCTACTAAAGTTAATTTCTTTCTTTTTCTCTTTTGTGCTAACTTAAAAGCAAAACGAATACATCTTTCTACTCCATGTCTGGTATTTATATCTTCCTGAATAGCTACTTCATAAGCTGTCCCTTTCTTAAAAACTCCTCCCATACCACAATAAGCACCTTCAGTGTTTTCCCTTACCACCACAAAGTTGATATCTTTTGGCTCTTTGTCTTTTATAGGAGTCCAAACTCTGTGATAAAGAACTACCGGGCGTAAATTTATATATTGGTCAAGTGCAAATCTTAATTTTAATAAAAGCCCTTTTTCCAAAACCCCTGTTTGCACCTTGGGATGCCCTACTGCACCCAAATAAATAACATCTAATTTTTTAAATTCTTCTATCGCAGAATCAGGTAAAATTTCCCCTGTCTTCAAATATCTTTCCGCCCCAAAATCGTAATGAACTAATTCATAATCAAATTTTACTTTCTTGGACACAACGTTTAAAACCTTCAATCCTTCTTTAACAATTTCCGGGCCTACTCCGTCTCCGGGCAACACTCCAATTTTATACATCTTTCACTCCTTTTAATTTAAAATTTCAAAATCCGGAATTTAATTTACAGATTTTCACAAATAAACCACCTATTTCTTATTCCGTTTTTTTCTTTACATATTCAATCAAACCGCCTACTTTCATTAATTCCTGCATAAAAGAAGGAAACGGTTGTATTTTATAAATACGCTTTTTAGTCAAATTCTTAATCGTTCCTTTTTCTAAATCCACTAATATCTCATCTCCTGGCTGGGCATCTTTTACTGCTTGCTTACTTTCCACAATAGGCAAACCAATATTTATAGCATTCCTATAAAATATACGCGCAAAAGTTTCTGCAATAACACAAGAAACACCACATTCTTTTATGGCTAAAGGAGCATGTTCCCGTGAAGAGCCACACCCAAAATTTTTTCCAGCGACAATAATATCCCCGGTAGAAACCCGATGAATAAACCCCTCATCTAACCCCTCTAAACAATGCTTGGCTAATTCTACTGCATCGGAAGTATTTAAAAATCTAGCCGGAATGATTTCATCCGTATTAATGTTAATTCCGTATTTATGAACTTTCCCTTGAAATCGCATTTTACTTTCCCCATATGATTTCATTATTTCTCCCCTTTATTTTTCTACAAAATA
>JAGLHV010000279.1 GCA_023143305.1 bacterium
TAGAGTTTCAAGTAAAGTATCTCCTGTAATTATTAGAAAAAGGGCATTTATAGGTACAGGGGCTATTATTTTACCAGGGGTTGAAGTTGGAGAGAGTGCTGTTGTAGGGGCAGGGGCAGTTGTTACAAAGGATGTTGTTCCGGGTATAACTGTAATTGGTATTCCAGCAAAGGTATTAAAATGAAGATAATGTTTTGGATATTTATAACAATTGTTTTTTATGTTTATTTTGGTTATCCATTGTTATTGATAGTTATTTCAAAATTCATTAAAAAACCTGTAAAAAGTGAAAAGATAGAACCTTTAGTCTCAATAATTATTACTGCTTACAACGAAGAAAAAAATATCCAAGAAAAACTTGATAATACTTTGGCCATTGATTATCCAAAAGATAAATTGGAAATCATTATTGCTTCCGACGGTTCTACAGATAGGACTAATGAAATAGTAAGAGAATTTGAGGATAAGAGAGTAAAATTAGTTTATGAGCTTACGCACAAAGGTAAATCTTCAATTCAGAATAAAGCAGTGGAAAAAGCTAAAGGTGAAATATTAGTTTTTTCAGATGCTACATCTATGTATAAAGAAGATGCATTAAAGAAATTAATTTCTAATTTTAATGATGAAAAAGTAGGATGTGTTACAGGAAAAGCTTGTTATGTAAATACTGAACAAAGCTCTACTGCAGAGGGAGAAAGTATTTATTGGCGATATGAATTATTTTTAAGGAAAAAAGAAAGTGATATCGGAATATTAGCTATGGCTAGTGGATGTTTTTTTGCAGTGAGAAAAAATTGTTTTATTCTTATTGATTCTAATACCAGTGATGATTTTATTCTTCCTATGAATGTGGTAAAGAAAGGGTTTAGAGTGATTTATGATACAAATGCAATTGCTTATGATAAAGTAGTTGTTCCAGCATCAGGATTGCTCAAAACAAAAGCAAGAACTATTGGAATGGATGTAAAAGGACTTTTTTTGAATAGGAATCTTTTAAACCCATTTTCTCATTTTGCTGTTGCCTGGTCTTTAATATCTCATAAGCTTTTGCGATGGTTGATTCCTTTTTTCTTAATGGGGTTTTTTATATGTAATTTGTTTTTATTAGATTATCATTTCTATCAAATATTCTTTGTTTTACAAATATTGTTTTATCTTCTAGCTGGTTTGGGTTATTTATTCCAGAAATCCGGTAAAAAAATTAAATTATTGGGAATACCCTTTAGTTTTTGTGTGGTTAATACTGCTGCTTTGATAGGGACATTGAAGTTTTTATTGGGCAAAGCTTCAGGAAAGTGGGAGCCAATTAGGTAAATCCAATCCCAAGTTTCTATTTGAATAGATAGGAAGGAAAGATAAGAAGATTTATGAAATATATCAAAATGGCAGTAAAGAATGTGATTCCAAAGAAATATTATACTTTAGTGAGGAGTATTTATTCTTCCATTAAATATTTTGGTTTGCGTTTTAAATGTCCCTGTTGTGGAGGAAATTTTCGTAAATTTCTATCTTGTGGTATTAAATTACGAAGAAATGCTTTATGTCCTAGGTGTGGATCTTTAGAACGACATCGTCTTTTGTACTTATACCTCAAAGATAAAACCAATTTTTTTAGTGAACAGTTAAGAGTTTTTGATATTGCTCCCATGTATTTTTTTGCAAAAAAAATGTAAGAAGTTGAAAAAACTTAATTATATTAGTGTTGATATTTTATCTCCAATAGCAATGGTTAAAATGGACATTAGAAATATTAGTTTCTCTAATAATCAATTTGATTGTATAATTTGTTACCATGTTCTTGAACATATTCTTGATGATGAAAAAGCAATGAGAGAATTGTATAGAATCTTAAAGCCGGGTGGTTGGGCAATATTGCAATCACCTATAGATTACAATCGCGAGAAGACTTTAGAGGATTCTAATATCGTGTCACCTAACGAGCGAGAGCGTTTTTTTGGACAAAAAAGCCATGTTAGGATATATGGGCAAGACTATAAAGATAGACTTGAAAAGGCAGGGTTTATTGTGAAACTTGATAACTATGTTAGAGAACTAGGAAATAATATCATCAAAAAATATGGTTTGGATAAGAATGAGAGTATATATTATTGTACCAAATCAAAATCAAAAGGGAATTAGGGGACGTAGTTTAAAGGTTAAAAGTATTGATATATGATTGAAAAAAGGATAAACGAAACGTAT
>JAGLHV010000028.1 GCA_023143305.1 bacterium
ATATGCGCCATTTTTCTCATATTTATTAAATTTAATTTCTTTTTTATCAACCATTAGACCGTCCTTTTGTAAAAAAAAGATACCCCATAACCAAAGTAACAATTAACATAGTTAAAGCACGATTCATTATTATTCCGTATGCTTTAAAATAAAAAACAAAAAATATTAAAGGGATCAACATCAACAAATAAATAATTTTTGAAATATAAAGCTCCTTATAAAACTGTTTTGCTTTAAAAAATGTTTCTAAATAAAAATTCGGAATTGCAAATAAAATTACAAGAAGGAATAACCTGGCATAAGAAGCGGCTTCTAAAAAATTCTGACCATAAAATTTTTCTACAATAAAAGGAAAAACTAACCAACAACAAATTAGAGTCGGAACCATTAACCAATAAATATTTAAGTAACTTTTAAAAAAAATTAAAGCTTTTTTGATGGGTAATTTAACTAATCTGGGTTGTAAGTATTGTTGTGAAATAATACATAGATTTTTTAGAACATCAAAAAATTTTTTTCCTATACTATAAAAAGCAAGTGATTGATATGAAAGGAATGTCCCAATTATAAATCTATCCATATTTCCATGAATACTGCCGATTATTGAGACGAAAGACAAGTTTTTCGCGTATAAAAAAAAATCATAACTAAATTGTGTAACTGATGTTAATCTTTTCCTTACATAATTAAACATAGTAAAATACACTAATAATTTCCAAATAAGAGGTAATAGAACCAAAATAGACAAAGGAACGTATTGTCTATACAAATAATTTGACAACAAGTAATATCCTGTAGCCATAATAATTATTGAAAAAGACACCGTGCTCTCAAAAATAAAATATATCTTATATTCTTTTTTTCCTATAAAATAGGATTTATAGTAATCAAAAAGATTTATCACTCCGGTTAATATTCCAACAATCAAAAACGCACTTGCAATATCCAAATCCTTTTTAATAAACCATATCATTACACTCAATAACAGAGAAAAAAGTAAAAAAAAGGGAAACAATTTAATTTTCTTTTTAAAAGCAATTTCAAAATCTCCTTCCGTTTTTTTTACAGTAGAATTTATTAATGCATTTTCTATCCCCGGTAATAAAACAAACAAGACCATACTACTTAAAGAAAAAATATAATAATATTGTCCGAAATATTCCGATCCAGCTAATCGAGCAAAGATAATACTGCCAACAAAGCCAAAAAAACATTTTATAACTAAATTTAAAATTATCCAGGATCCATCAGCTATTTTTTTTATTTGGTAACGAATAGTGTATATTTCATTGTCTAATTCTATTTTTTCTATTAACATTATATTAGTTTTTTTTCTTTTATAAATTTTACAGCAATCCCACACATATTAGCCCCCAAACAAAATATCATTTTTTAAACCCATTAATAAACATAATTATTAGTTTATCTTTCTTTAATATCAACTTTTTCCATTCTATCTCTTAATTCTCCGATGGCAGAATTATAGGGTTCAAGTTTTAATGCCTGATTAAAAAGGCAACTTGCTTTATCATAATCCCCCGAACTTCCCACCAACCAGGCATAACTTGCCCAATACCTGCCTATGGAGGGGGCTAATTTTATTGCCTGAACAATTTCTGATTGAGACTGTCCAATTAAAAGTTGACGGACTCGTAAAGATTTGGTCTGCTTGACTGATTCTTTTTGATAAGTTAATCCTAATTGATAATGATAAAGGGCATTTTTAGAATCTATAGATGCCGCTTTTCCTAAATTTCTCACCTTATCATTTCCAATACTTGCTTTACGCAAGTATCTATCAGCAGTATATACTTTCCCCACTGAAAAGACAAATACAAAAGAACATATTACAAACAAAAAACCCACCAGATATGCACGAAAAGATTTAATGGGTATAACTATAAAAGGGGTTTTATCTTTAATCAAATTAGACATCACCACAACTAAAGCCAATATTATTATAAAAAGTACGGCATTAGCAAATATATGTAGGTTAAAATCAATAAAACTGTGTAATAACATCGTTACTATTGAAGTAAGCCCAGCGATAAGCAAACCCGATAATGAATAGTTGACTTTATTTTTTTTAGCAAAAATCAAACTTTTTATTGTTTGTTTAAATAATAAAATAAAAAAACTCAACACAATTACAAAACCTACAATCCCCGTTTCTGTAAGCAGTTGTAAATAATCATTGTGGGCATACCTGAAAAACATTGTTATCTCGGGAGGACGGTAAATAGGGAAAGTGCAAAAATAAGTACCCAATCCTGTTCCCAAAAGGGGGAAATCCCTAACTATCCCCATTGAAGCCTGCCAGACAGGTAAACGGGGAAAAAGAATTCCTCCTTCTCTGTCTGCCAGGGTAGCCAGGCGTTTTATTACCGGCGCCCAATCCAGCCAGAAGACAAAAAGAACTACCGTTCCTAATATCCCTGCGATATACCATAGTTTATTCTTTTCCGCTTTTTTAAAGAAAAAAAACATTGTACTCAAAAAAATGGTTGCTCCCAGAAAAGATAGCACCCCACCCCTGGATACAGAAATGACTAAACTGGAAATCATTACTATGGTTATAAATCCAATAAATACTTTTATGGAATTATTCAAGCGGGATAAAATCAAACCAAAACTTAAAGGAATCACTAAATTTATGTATCCGGCGAAATGGTCACGATTAATATAGGGACCAAATGGAGCTCTGCGTATAATATTTTTGCACCAATATATTTTACCGTTCCAGGTAAATTTTTGAATAATAGCAAAAATACAAATAAAAAAACCAGTCAAAACCATGACCCAAAAAATCCTTTTTATCTGTTTTTGGCTGTCTATGTTATTAATAATAATAAAAAAAAGCAGGGCATAAGTGGTTATTTTTAATAAATCAATATAAGTAGCATATTGATAAACCGATAAACATTGCACCCCCCAGTTATTAATAACCGGTATATGAGAGGAAACGCTATTATAAAAACGGTAAGTATCGGAAAAAAATTTAAGGATAAATTCAGGAAAGGGAATTATTTGAAATAAAATCAAAACTATAAATGCCAGAATGGGAATACTTAATGATTTTTTTAAAAAAACAATTTTTTTTTGAATTATTATTTTCAAAATCCAGGTTGCCAGCATCAAAAAAACAATCAACTCTATTACTGTCTGAGACCAAACCTCTACACTGCCAAAAGCAAGCGGACTAAAAACAATTAAGAATAATACTCCTCCTTCGATAATACCGTCTAATATTTTTATTGCTTTATTCTTCATTTATTCATTGTCTTATGCTATTTTTAAATGATTTTACTTGTACTGGTCAGAATAATAACTATATTCACTTTTTTCCACATCAATATTATTCAATACCGCACCCAAAATCCGGGCATTAACTTCTCGTAATATTTTTGTTGCCCGCTTTATAACTTGACGGCTCACCTTTCCCCAACAAACTACCTGAATTACTCCATCTACTACCGTAGATAAACCAAGTACATCACTTACCGGAATAATCGGTGGAGAATCTAAAATAACCCGGTCAAATTTAGTTTTAAGCAATTGCATAAATTGTTCAAGATTTTGCGGATTCAACAGTTCAGCAGGATTGGGAGCAAAAGCACCGGAAAAAATTACACTTAAATTTTTTACTTCCGTTTCTTTAATAATCTCATCTAATTCCGCCTCCCCCACCAAATAATCACTTACTCCTTTACCGTTTTTCAAGGTAAAAATTTTATGCACTGACGGCCGACGCAGGTCACAATCAACCAGCAGGGTTTTTTCTCCTAATTGAGCAAAAGCAGCAGCAAGATTGACGGCAGTAAATGTTTTTCCTTCCTGAGGCCCCGTACTGGTAACTAAAATAGTTTTTAGTTTGTCCTTGGGTAAAGAAAAAATAAGCTTTGACCTAATGCTTTTTATCAATTCGGAAATAATGGATTCGGAATGAACATTAACAAATAAATCTTTGTCCCTTACATTCTTATCTTTTCGTTTGTTATTGTTTATTTTCGGGATAAACCCAAGAAATACTAAACCTAAATATTGCTCAATATCCCTATCTCCTTTAACCGTATCATCCAGATATTCAAAGAGAAAAACTAACCCACAGCCTCCCATTAAACCAGCCATAATTGCTAAAATAATATTTAATTTAACTTTTGGCTTTATAGGAATATCAGGTATTTCCGCTTTATCAATTATCCTGATATTATTACCCCTTAGAGCACCGGAAAGTTCTGTTTTAAGACTTTCTACCACCCGTTTAGTTTCCCAGTTAATTCTATCTTCCATTCTCTCTAAAGTACTGGTTAATTCAATCATTGTAGGGTGTTTCTTTTTATAGCGTTTAGATAAATTAGCATATTTTGCTTCTACTTCTGCATGATCCATTTTAAGTTGTTGAATTAAAGGATTGTTTATTACTGAAGGTAAAGAAGAAAGCTTTTCTGTATTTATGGCCAAATCTTCTATTTTTTCATAAGAACGCTCTTCCTCCGGTAATTTAGCTAAAATGCCCCTGGCAATAAAAATACTGCTTTCCAGATTTTGTTGAATATAAACATCGGCAAGGGTATTAACCATTTCAGCAGCTAATTGAGGATCTCCATATTCTACACTAATATCCACTAACCTACTATTCCTTATAGGATTTACTTTGACATATTTTAAAAACAGAGTTACTGTATCTTTTTTAGTACCTGCTGTAAACCCTGATATTCTTTCTAAATGTAATTTCTTTACTACTTCCCGGGCAAAACGGCGACTTTTTATGATTTTGTACTGGGTTTGATAATAATCCTCCTGAGAGGTTTCCACCCCCACAATTTCCTGAAAAGATATACTACTGCTTCTCTCTTTTTCAATTAAAAGCCGGGTAGTGGCTTCATATACAGGCTTCATTTTAAATGAACCAATTGCCACTATAGTTACTAAAATTATAAAGAAATTAAAAACAGTCCATTTCCTTTTAAGGATGACCCTTAAATAATCTTTAAAAGATACTTCTTCTTCCCAGGATTGATTATTTTGCATAAAATTTAATCTTCCTTTTTTTTGTTTTTAAAAAACCAACTACCCTGCAGCAAACTGCAAGACCCTTCGACTCCCTACAGTTGCCTCAGAATCAATTCGACTACAGACTTTTCATCAGCTTCGCTGATGAAAAGTCTGTAGTCTCATTGAAATTAAAAAAAACCCTCTTTATTGTAATACTTAGCATCTATTAAAAAAAGAGGATTTTCGTTTTACTAAAAAAATGTTTCAGGAATGACAATAATATCATTGGGCTTCAAAATAACATCCTTACTTTTGTCTCCTTTTTTTGTTATATCCGTTATTTTAACTATCACATTCTTCTCTACTCCATTTTCTATTCTGACAATTTTAGTCTTATCTACTGCAGCCAATTTGGTAAAACCGCCGGCCAGGGAAATAGCTTCCAATATAGTAAAGGATCTTTGTAACGGTAAATCATAAGACCCGGGTTTATTTACCGCTCCTAAAATAAAAATCTTCCGGGGATGATATTCCTCAATAAAAATACTAACATGCGGATTTATTAAATAATCCTTTTTAAAAAGGTTAACTATTTTATTCTCTGCTTTAGAAACGGTCAATCCCGCTATTTTTACTTTACCTATAAGAGGATATGAAATGTACCCTGACTGAGAAACTCTGACTGTCCGATTAAGGTCTTTTTCCTGGTATACATTGATTCTTAAAATATCGGAAGGAGAAATTTGATATTCTTTTTGGATTGCCTGTTTAATCAATATTTTTTTTTGTTTAGCAAAACTTTCCGGACGGATATTATTTCTTCCTGACCGGCCGCAACTTAAATTTAATAACAAAAAAAATAGTCCTATTATAAAAAAAATAAATTTATTAATCCGCTTCTTCTGTTTCATTTATTCTTAACACGTTCATTTATTAAATAAAATTTAATAATTATTTTAAAGCCAACTACCCCGCAAAATTAAACCCGCGACCCTTCGACTCCCCACGGTTCAATGAGACTTAAAAAGCAACTTCAATATTAACCGATGACTGATTATTATCATAATCATGGTTGTCAAAATTAGAATCTCTTTTTCGGTATTTGTAATTAATACCTAACGATATCCATTCCTGAACTTTATAATCCAGTCCCAGCGTTCCTTCTAAAATATAATCCGCTCTTTTCTGCGATATATCATTTTCCGTAGTTTCCAGCGGATAATTATTAAAATATCCGCCTAAACCTATTGAAGCTGTAGTTTTATAATTAATACTCTGAGTAAATTTTAGAAAACCGCGGGTAGAATTAAAATAATTATTGTTTAAATAAAAAGATTCACAAGCCTTACTCTGAGCAGATAAAGTAAACAAACTATATTCTGAAAACTTCTCTATCATTTCCATATTAAAAACAACCGTACTAAAATCCTCTGTTGTCTCTTCTTCATAATCTCTCGATTCCATACCCGCTTTTATTGTAAGCAAAAAACGAGGGGTTATTTCTTTTCTTAAACCTGCCTTAATTTGAACAAAAGTTGAATTATTATCGCGATTCACATAATCAATCATCCCATAATTACCCTCTATTAAAAAAGAAGTCCTTGGTAAAAATTTATAAAAAACAACCGGTCCAAAAGATAATTCATTTCGGTCATAAGTTTCATAAGCATCTTCTTTATAAAGATAACTATTATAAATAGTTACCAGTTCAAATATAATTTTTTTATTTGTCCTCAACCCAACTTTAGCCTGAATATTAACATCTTTGTGTTCTATTCTCTCAGTCAATTCCACTGTTGGAGGGTCACAACCATCTTTAAAAAACGAACGCACTCTTAAATATGCCCTATCAGGAAAATTTAAATCGGCTATCAAGCTAATATTTTGCCTTTCACTGTTATTTTTTTCACTTTCTTCGCCGTAACTTACCAAATCAAAATGATACCCTAAACCAAAGGAATGGGTTTTTAACAGCATTTTTAAATCTAAACCCGGAGACACTTCGCTGATAAAACTTTGTTGTTTATTTTCCGGTTCTAAATAAATATTATCATCCACCATACCTTTAAAATTTACATATGGGTGTATTTGAAACAAACCGGAATTAAAAGTTTGTCCCCACACAGAAGAAGCCATAGATAATATTATAATAACAAAACATATCCTGAAAAAATTTTTCCTTAATTCTTGCAATTTAACCATTTTGTCCCCTTTTTATTTGGCTAAGGAAGATGAGGACTAGCCTCTAACTCTTCGATTACTTCCGGTTCCGGTTGAGGAAGATTTGATAAACGGCCTGTAATGTTTAGAAAACTCTTTATTATTGAACCTTGATTTGCTGTAAATCTTTCCTGTCCTCTTGTTACCCTGATTTTTCCTTTAATAACCGTTATTTTTGCTATTTTGCTAATTTCATCAATGGTGATTTTTATCTTATCTCCCTTATTAACAATAACAAACATATCCCCTACGGATACTCTTATATTTGTTTTGCTTTCCTTAGGGACTACAACAGTAACTGTTCCTGTTTTTCGATTTTCCCAGAGTTTAATCCTTCCCCCTTTTTTAATAGTTATTTCTCCTACCCCTATATTTAACCGAGCTCTTCCCCAGACAACCTCTACCATAGACCCTGATGGAATCCATGGGAGTTTGTCTTCTAAATCCACATGAAAAACCTTATTATCCGGACGGGTTACTATTATAGAACCGGTCCGCATCACTACCTCAATACGGGATGGTTTATCGAAAACTCTTTTACTTCCCATAGCAAATAGAGAAGAATAACCAAACAACAACATTATTATCAAGACCATACTACTAAAAAATACCTGCTTAATTCTTGTTTTCATTAATATCTCCTTCCAGATTTTATACTCTATAATATCTACCTGTTAAGTGTCAAGTAAAATATCAATCTATTTCTGTCTTCAACCTATTTCATACCCAATACTTCATAAACGGAAACAGCTTGTTCTCTTCCTTTTACCTTAATCGGCTCCAAAGAACGAATCAGACAATAATTTTTTACCTGTAAATAAGTCTTTTCACTTATATAAACCTGCCCCCGTTCACTAACCCTTTCTATCCTTTCTGCTAAATTTACCGGATCCCCAATTACTGTATATTCCATTCTTCGGCGAGTCCCCACACTCCCGGCGATAACCTCTCCTGTACTTATGCCAATACCTACACTTATTGGATCCTCGTTGTTTTTTTCCCTTTCTATATTAAAACGTTTAAGTCTCTCTTGAATTTCTAAGCCGGAACTAACGGCTTTTAAGGAAGCATTTTTTTGTTCTACCGGAGCACCCCAAAAAGCCATTACCTGATCTCCGACATATTTATCTATAACCCCTTCATATTTAAATATTACATCCACCATTATAGCAAAACACTTATTTAATAATTCTACCACTTTCTGAGGAGGAATACTTGCCGCCAAAGCAGTAAATCCCCTTATATCGGCAAACAAAATAGTAACCTCCCTTTTTTCTCCTTCATCGGTTAACTGCTTTTTATCCCTTTGAGAAAGAATCTTATTTACTACCTGTTTAGCCACGAAAGTTCCAAACATTCGTTCAATAAATCCTTTTTCTTTCAATGATTTAACCATATTATTAAAACTCTTAGCTAACACACCAATTTCATCATTACTTCCGGATTCTATTTGTATCTGAACATTCTCAAAATCATTACGATTAATTCTCTTGCTTATTTCTTTGACTTGAGAAATAAGCTTGTTAATCGGCTTAACTATAACGATGGAAACAGCGATATTGGTTATAATAATCCAGATAATTAGTATCACCCCGGTTATACCAATTATCGTATGGCGAATATTTTGTATTGTTTGTTCTATGCTTTTCAGGGAAAAACCAAAACAAGCACTTCCAATCTTTTCATTTCCAAACATAACCGGCACACAAAAATCATACACCTCTTCTTTGCTGTAATCACCTGCTTTTTCACTGCTGCGAATTACTTTACCTTTTGCATCTAAAATTTTAGCATAAACTATATCCTCATCCTTTAACATCGCCCGGGTAAAAGAGGAGAGCATAAAAGTATCCGGTTCGGGAAGAAGAAATTCCCGCAAATTTTCTACGACACTTTTTGTTGAAGACTCAATACGATCAATCGAAACTTCTCTCATTTTTTTATTTACGACATTTAAAACAACCGTATAAAGACAAATACCGGTAGCTAAAATAGGCACACTGACTAAAATTATTGATTTAATTTTTAACTTTATCCTTTTTCTAAACACAATTCGTTACCTGCTTATACTTTAAAATTAGCTCTCTCAATAAACAAATAATACAATATTTCATTTTTTAAAATTAAAACATCTTAAGACTATTTAAAATACTATAACATTCATTGAAAAAAGTCAATATCCTTTCTATTATTCAGCCAAAAAACTGTTTTTCCTTTCAAGTATTACTTAAATCCTTTGTACAAGGCTTATAATCTTTCTATCTAAAAATGGTTTTTTTCTTGCTATTATTATCCTTTTGTGTTATTTTTATAAAAAAGATATTCCCTTAATTTTAAAAAGAGGCCAATGAAAATAAAAAGAGGATTGCATTTTAAATTCGTATCATCTATTACTTTTTTGATAATATTGGTAGCAGCAAGTATTAGTGGATTCTTTTTTAATTATCAAAAAACTCTTTTGACTGACTCCTTGATAAAAAGGGGTCTTTCTTTAGCTAAAAATTTAGCCTATAATTGTGAATATGGTGTTTTAATTGCCGATAAAACAATCCTTTCTAAACTCATTGATGGAATACTTAAAGAGCCTGATCTAATTTACGCTTCAATCCAAGATAAAAGGGGAGAAATTCTCTCCCAGCGAAAACTTAATAAAATAGACATACCTGAATATAAAAAACCTATTCAGCCAATAAATAAATATTCTGTTAATTTTTCTCTTTCTTCCGGCCAAAAGATATGCCAGATACTGGTTCCAATAAGTATTCAGACAGATAAAAAAGAAATAGAAATGGAAGAAATGATGTTTATAGATAAAGCCGAGTCTGAA
>JAGLHV010000280.1 GCA_023143305.1 bacterium
AGTTTCTGTCTATGGACTATCGACTATGGACTGTTGAAGCGGAGCGGAAGTCTCGCCAGTCAGTAAGGCGGATCATTCCATCGGATAGAATGTTTTTAGGTAGCCGCAGGCTTTAGCCTGCGAATAAGTTTTTATTTGCCTGTCATTCCTGCGGAAGCAGGAATCTATTATATTTGTTTTAATTAGTTTTAATTTGCTGGAGCAAAGCGACAGTCCTCCAGTCAGTAAGGCGGGTCATTCCTTTTTTCATTTCCTGTCATTCCTGCGAAAGCAGGAATCCAGTAGTTGTTTTTTTGCTTTGAATTTTGGATTTAGAATTGTAGGGGCGACATTCATGACGCCCGTGGATAGTTATTAGTTGTTTTTTTTTAAAATTTTGGATTTTGAAATTTGAAGTTTGAAATTTAATTTTTTTTCGGAGGAATCATGAAAAAAATTTCATTATTAATTTTTTCTATTTGTTTAATCACATTATTAGGAGCGAATTTCTTATTTTCCCAGGGAGTAGCTGCTAATTTAAACAATGTAATTGTTTATCCTAACCCCTGTATTTTAAGTAAAGGCCATAACCAGGTGATTTTTAGCCATTTAACCGAAGAGGTAACCATAAAAATTTACAATCTAAAAGGCAAATTAATCACCGATGAAAGTATAACTGATAATACTAGTGGTATGGTTGCTTGGGATGTGACCAATAATTCAGAAGAAAAAGTAGGCAGTGGAATATATCTTTATTTAATTACGAATTTAAAAGGTGAAAAAGCCACCGGAAAAATAGTAATCATCCGGTAATTATTTTTTGTAAGATGTTTTTCTAAACTTGTAGTCGCAGAGCTTGCTCTGCTTATAAGTTTTTAGTTGCTTTGTCTTTGTCTATGGACTATCGACTGTGGACTATGGACTAATTTTCATATTAAGTTGGAGAAAACAATGAAAAAACAAGTATATCTTTTAATTAGCACCCTAATAATTATTCTCACTTTTTGTTCTTACGGTTGGTCTACTCATTATCGTGCAGGTACTTCCGGTGCTCAATCCCTGGAAATAGGAATGGGAGTGCGGGCAGCAGGTATGGGAGGGGCTTTTTGTGCCGTAGCCGACGATAATAATGCTATTTCCTGGAATCCGGCAGGTTTAGGACAATTATGGAAAATAGAAGTTAGTCCCGGCCAATATCAATGGCTGCAAGATTTAAACTATAATTTTATAAATATTGTTTATCCGTTGAGGGGAGTGAGAGCTTCTAATGTTGATGAAATGGGAGCTTTGGGATTAAGTTTAATTCTTTTGAATTCAGGAGATATTCCCGGCCGGGATATATGGGGAAATAGAACTTCTGATTTTACCGTAAAGGATAGAATAATTGTTCTTTCTTACGGGAAAAAAATCATAAAAGATACTTTTTTCGGTGTAACTGGTAAACATATAAAACAGGAAATACAAAATGAAAATGGTGAAACTTATGCTTTTGATGCAGGTTTGCTTTATTATCCCCGGAGGGAAGGGATAAGTTTAGGAATTACATTACAAAATATGGGTAATAGCTATAAATTTTTGAGCCAGGAAGATTCCCTGCCATTTAATATTAAATTGGGTATTGCCGGCAGAATTTTAGAGGATAAATTTTTATTAGCCGCAGATTTTAATAAACCTAAATATAGTAATTATTATACTAATATAGGAGCTGAATGGAAGATAGATAAGGTATTTAAGTTAAGGTTAGGATATGATTCAGACAACGATATAGGCAATGGAATAAGTATGGGACTGGGTATTGGTTTAAAAGAAGTCGACATTGCTTTTATGCCTGTAGCAGAAGTAAATTTTGATTATGCTTTTGTAGATTACGGTGATTTAGGTGTTACTCACAGAGTAGCACTTACTTTTAAATTTGGTACAGAATAAAATATTAGTGATAAAATCTCACCAACCTAATCATTCCTGACCGTTCCAACAATTAAATTATTAAATAATTTACTTTAGTATACTTATTAAACTGTGTATTGTCATTCCTGCGGAAGCAGGAATCCAGGAATTTAAAAAAAATTCCTGTCCGCTCCGCCTCAAGCGGATAAGGAGGAAGGATTAAGGTAAGGGAGGGTAGTTTTTGTTTTTAGTCTGTCATTCCTGCGGAAGCAGGAATCTAGTAGTTATTTTTTTATTTTGAATTTAGTATTTGTTTTTTATTTCTTTAATTCAT
>JAGLHV010000281.1 GCA_023143305.1 bacterium
TTTTTAAATAACCCAAAAGAAAGGAGGGGAAAAAAGATATTTTTAAGGGGAGTAAAAAAATAATATAAAAAGGAGAAAAACCAATGATAAAAACTATTTTTAGAATGATTTGGCTATGGTGTTTAATGTGTCTTTTTACATCATCGGCATTTGCTCAAACGGATGAAATATCTCCGGAATTTTTATTGTTTGGGAAGGAAATTTTGGTAGTAACAGCAGCCCGCTATGAGCAGGAGATAGGGGAAGCGCCGGCTACCATTAATGTTATTACAGCAGAGGATATTAAAAATTCGGGGTGTTTAACAGTTGGTGACCTTTTAAGAACTCTGGCGGGAATAGATATTAGACAGACCGGAACAAAATTTTATTTAACGCCCCGGGGATTAAGTAGTGCAAATTCATGTGCTACAGGGAGGGTTCTTTGTTTCGTTGATGGCCGTCCAATTAATACCCCTAATTATGGAAGTTTTGCTCCTGGTTTAACCTTGCCGCTGGTTAATATAAAGAGGATTGAGGTAATTAAAGGTCCTGGTTCAGCAATTTATGGGGCTAATGCTTTTTCCGGGGTAATTAATATAATTACTAAGTCTCCGGAAGATCTTGATGGGTTTGAAATTTCGGCAGCAGGGGGAGAGTTTTCCTCTCAACTTCATAAATTAAGTTTTGGTAAAAAAAGCGAAAAAATCGATGGGTTGTTTACTGCTCGGTGGTATAAAACGGATGGATCACAATTAGTTGCGGATAACACTGATTTTGAAAACTACAACGTCTATGGAAAAGTGGAAATTTCTAAAATAACTTTATCCTTTGGACATAGTGAAACAGACCGTGGATTATCAGGTAGCACAGCAAGGCCGACTTCTACTCATACTGAAGAGATAAAAGAAAGTTTTGTAGATGTCGTAGGTAATATAGAATTAAATTCCTGTATGGATTTAATGGTCAAAGGATTTATCAATGATCGCGAAGATATACTGGAGATGACTGATTTGACCACTATTGATGAATCTGTTTTGGGTGGGGAAGTCCAGCATAACTGGCGGATAAATTCTAATAACCTGCTTATTTGTGGGGTGGATGTGCGTCAGGATATAGCTAAGTCGGAAATAGCATTAGCAGGAGACAATGAAACAACAAATGTTGCTTTTTATATACAAGACGAATGTAAACTTAAGGAGAAATTAACAGTTACCTTAGGAGTAAGACATGATAAACATTCTGTTTATGAAGAAGTAACTAGTCCGAGAGTAGGTGTAGTTTATAATCTTGGTAGAACTGTTCTTAAATCTTTTTATGGGGAAGCATTCAGAGCTCCTACTTTTGCTGAGACATATCCTGATATATGGCTTAGCCCAGGGATGCATTTGATGGGGAATGAAGAACTTGAACCTGAAAAGATGCAGTCATACGAAATAGGAATAGGGCATAAATTTACCAGGGAGATAGAAGGGGAACTAAATGCTTTCTATAACAAAACAAGAGATTTAATTGTTTTGAGATCCCGAACGCTTCCACCCACTGGTTTTCCTCCTATACCTGTTATGGTTCATGATAATGTAAATAAAAATAAAGCGGAGGTAAAAGGAGTAGAAGTAAGTATGAAAAGTAAACTTTTTTTTGACAATCTGAAAGGCGTTATGAATTATTCATATCAAGAAGCTAAAGACGAAGAAACCAAGGAAGATTTGGAATATGCGCCTAATCATAAATTTAATATAGGATTAAATCTTAAATTGGGACAGTTTATGGCGAATACCGCCCTTCGTTATATAGGTGAAAGAATTTATCCGGTTGGCCGCTCTGGGGCTGATATGGGAGAATTGGATGCCTATACAGTCGTAGATGCTAAAATCATTGCCAGGATATTAAAAGATTTGGAAGAATCGTTATCTGCATATAATATATTTGATGAGGAATATGAAGAAACGTATAGCTATCCAATGCCTGGTACAAGCTGGTTAGCCGAGGTGGGGTATAAGTTTTAAAAACGATGAAAAAGAAAAATATGTATTTTGTAACAAAAAGAGAAATTATAATAAATTCTTGACAAATAGATATTTTTTATGATATATTCTTTGTGTAAGTAAAGTTGGAAAAATAAAAATTTACGGTGAAAACTATGCAATTAGTTAAAATTATTTTTTTAGTAGTAGAGGTAAATGTAGTAGTCGTGGTGCATGGTATTTTCACCG
>JAGLHV010000282.1 GCA_023143305.1 bacterium
TGAAACTGATAATAGCAATGATTCAACCGCACAAATTACCGGATGTTAAAAAAGCATTGTATGGTGCTCATGTTTTTAAAATGACAGTTACCAACGCTTTAGGATGCGGCCAGCAGAAAGGATTCAGTGAAACCTATAGAGGGGTAATTCACGAAGTAAATCTGCTCAAAAAATTAAAATTGGAGATAGCAGTTAATGATGATTTTGTTGATGCTACTGTTGAAGCGATTATTAAAGGAGCAAGAAGCGGTAAAATCGGAGATGGTAAAATTTTTGTTGTTGACCTGGGAAATTGTATTCGCATAAGAACAGGGGAAAAAGGTAAAGAAGCAATTGGTTAAGATGAAAAAGTCTAATTTTTAAGCAAAAAGCTTAAAAATGAGCAGGTAATGCACAATTTTTAAGCATAGCTTTTAAAAAAGGAAAAAGGACTTAATTTTGCAGTGAAAGATAAGAAATCAATGTGAGATAGACGGGGAATGGAGATTAATAGATGGTTCCTTTTACTAATTGCCTAAAATGCAGGCATACTGGCAACCAAATTGCGTAAATAGAAGTAGAGAGGAAAACGGCTATTTTATGGAATTAAGATAAAATAGCCGTTTGATTGCTCAGAAACTATTGGTTAATAAAAACCAAAAAAAATTAAGAGTTCTGCGAAATAACGCATTCTGTCATTCCGCACTTGATGCGGAATCTAAAATGTAATGGATTCCTGCTTTCGCAGGAATGACCCGCCTTACAGACTGGCGGGCAAACAAAAAGGGTAAAAAGGTTATTTTGCAGAAGTCTAAAACCAAAAAAAATTAAAAGGAGGAAAAAGAAATGGGAAGCAGAAGTAAAGAAGAAATTTTGAAATTAGTAAAAGAAAATGATGTTAAATTTATTAGATTGTGGTTTACCGACATTTTAGGACAGGTTAAAAGTTTTGCCATTACTGATAATGAATTAGAAACTGCCTTAGAAAACGGTATGGGTTTTGATGGTTCTTCCATTACCGGTTATCAATCCATAGAAGAAAGTGATATGATTGCTTTTCCTGATACAAGTACCTTTGAGTTACTTCCCTGGCGGCCAAAAGAAAAAGCAGTGGCCCGTATGATTTGCGATATTTTAACCCCTGATAGAAAACCCTATGAAGGGGATCCCCGCTATATATTAAAAAAAGCCTTAAAAAGAGCTAACGATATGGGATTTGACCATTTTTACATAGGACCGGAATTAGAATTTTTCTATTTTAAGAATGATCAGGGTGCTGAGGTTTTAGATAAAGGAGGGTATTTTGATTTAACTACCTTAGATGTTGCTTCTGATTTAAGACGGGATACGGTACTGGCTTTAGAATCAATGGGAATACAGATTGAGTATAGTCACCATGAAGTAGGACCCAGTCAGCACGAAATAGATATGCGTTATGATGATGCCATAAAAATGGCTGATAATGTAATAACTTATCGTATTATTGTTAAGGAAATTGCTCAAAAATACGGGGTGTATGCTACATTTATGCCTAAACCGGTTTTTGGAGAAAATGGCAGTGGTATGCATACTCATCAGTCTCTTTTTAAAGGAGATAAAAATTCCTTTTTTTCCAAAAAGGATAAGAATTATTTAAGCGATACAGCCAAAAAATTTATTGCCGGACAAATAGTACATGCTAAGGAAATGAGTGCAGTATTTGCCCAATGGGTAAATTCTTACAAAAGACTTGTTCCGGGATATGAAGCCCCGGTTTATATTGCCTGGTCGCGAAGAAACAGATCAGCTTTAATCAGGGTGCCGGAATATCATCCGGGAAAGGAACAGGCAACGAGAATGGAATTTAGGTCTCCGGATCCTGCTTGCAATCCTTATCTAACCTTTGCGGTGTTACTGAATGCCGGTTTAGACGGTATTGAGAAAAATTATGAATTACCTGAATCAATAGAGAAGAATTTGTACAATTTAAGTGCGGAAGAGAGAAAAGATTTAGGAGTGGCGTCTCTGCCGGATAGTTTGGGAGAAGCAGTTAATCTATTGGAGAAGAGCGATTTTATAAAAAAAGCTCTAGGTGAGCATGTATTTTCTCGTTTTGTAACTTTAAAAAGAAAAGAATGGGATGATTATCGAATTCAATTGACCAAATATGAATTAGATAAGTTACTTCCCATACTCTAAAATAAGGGAGTATATACACAACCTTGGTT
>JAGLHV010000283.1 GCA_023143305.1 bacterium
AGTAAGGGTGAAGCCTTCTTGCCTGCCAATCTTTAAGGTGGGAAGTTGGTTATTAGGTGGTTTTATGATGAAATTAAAGTCTTATGCTAAGATAAATCTTTTCCTCGATATAAAAAGAAAAAGGGAAGACGGGTATCATGAAATTGAGACCATTTTTCAGACCGTTAATTTATACGATTCGATTTATTTAAAGGATTATCCTGAAAAAATATTGTTAAGTAGTGATTATCCATGGTTACCGTTGGATGAAAGAAATTTAGCTTATAAAGCGGCAAAATTACTCAGGCATTATGCAGGGATAAAAAAAGGGGTACAGATAGAAATAAAAAAAAGAATCCCTGTCGGGGGCGGATTAGGAGGGGGGTCTTCTAATGCCGCAACGGTTCTCCTTGGTTTGAATAAAATGTGGAATTTGAACTTATCCCTTAAAGAATTGTTTGGCCTGGGAGAAAAAATAGGTTCGGATGTTCCTTTTTTTCTTCAGGGAGGGAGATGTTTAGCTAGAGGACGAGGAGAAAAATTAACAGTTCTTTCTAATAAACCGTTTTTTTGGGTTTTATTAGTTTGTCCTGATTTTGCTATTTCCACTAAAGAAATTTACCAAAAATTAAATTTTAGGTTGACAAAAAAAAGAAATAATAATAAAATAAGCATTATTTTAGATTATTTAGGTAATACTTATAAAATAGCGGATAATCTTTTTAATAAATTAGAAGAAAAAGTTTTTATGCTTTATCCTCAAATGAGGAAAATAAAAGAGGATTTATTAAAAGAAGAGAATATTCTGGGCTGTTTGGTTTCAGGAACAGGGTCTTCTCTTTTCGGGATAGTTAAAGATAGAAAGGAGGGAGAAAGGTTAAAAGGGAAGTTAAATAAGAAATATGCCGCTACTATATATTTAGTAAAAACGGTATAATAAACAAGAAGATACCTGAGGTTTCTGCTGTAAAAAATGAAAGGTTTTGTTTAGAAAAGGAGCTGAGTATTTGAGAATAGCATGATGCTTTTGGTAAATAAAACAACGAAATGGTAGGAGGAAAAATGGAGATTACTGAGGTAAGGGTATTTCCCAGGAATGAAGAGAAGTTAAAGGCGTATGTTACTATTACTTTTGATAATTGTTTTGTAGTACGGAATCTTAAAGTTATTCAAGGGCAAAGTGGTCTTTTTGTAGCTATGCCCAGTCGTAAAATGGCTGACGGAACACATAAGGATGTTGCTCATCCAGTGAATAACGAAACACGGAAAATTATTGAAGACAAGGTTCTTCTGGCTTATCACGAGAAGTTAAAAGAACCCGGTAATTTTAGCGGAGAAAAAAATAATAGTTCCGGTGAAGGTGGAGGTGGAGGTGGAGGTGAAGAAGTCAAAGAATCTCCAGAATCTATTCCATCAAGTGATTTTAAAAATACAAATTTTTAAAAAAGTTTTTTATAAATAAAAATAAAACCGGAAATTTTTTTAAAATAAAAGAATAAAAAATAATGCGATGTTTTTTTGTTTGGGGATGTGGATCCTAAGTGGGAAAGCAGGGTTGCTTAATAAAAAATGAATTTATTTTCTGGGGTGGTGTAATTGGCAACACAGGAGATTTTGATTCTCCCATTCTAGGTTCGATTCCTAGCCCCAGAGGTGTTTATTCATAATCGTTTAATAGGTAGATAAAGGGAGGAGGGAAATATGCCGCATGGGAGGAGGAGAAAGTTACAAAAGATTCGTACTCATAAGCGTAAAAAATTTTTACGGAAAATGAGACATAAAAACAAATAGTAATCAAAATTTAAATTCATTATAAATAAATAATTTAAAAAAGGAGGAAAGTATAAATGAACAAAATGGAGTTAATTGAGAAAGTAGCTCAGGATTCCCAGCTAAAAGTATCAGAGGCAAAAAAAGCAGTAGAGTCGCTAATAAACACTGTTATAGGAAGCTTAAAGGCAGGCGATGACATAGCTCTTGCCGGTTTAGGCATTTTTAAGGTTAAAGAACGCAAAGCACGGGCAGCCAGAAATCCTAAAACGGGTGAAATTATCCAGGTTCCTGCAGGTAAAAGAATTGCTTTCAAAGTCAGCTCAGGACTAAAAAAAGAAATAAAGTAATAGGCTGAGTAAATAAGACTAATTTCTTTAAAATATTAAAGAAAGAGATTTAACCTGTACCAAAAAGGTGCAGGTTTTGTCTTAAA
>JAGLHV010000284.1 GCA_023143305.1 bacterium
GGATCATCAATCATACTGGCTAATATTCTGGTTTCCCTTATATTTAACGACCAGAGTTTTTTAGCAAGTTGATGATTTACTCCTATTTCTTTAGCTATTTTTCTTAAATTAGGAATTGATACACCGTAAGTTTTTTGGGGAGTAATTCCAAATCCAGACATCCCGGCAATTGATTTTGAATTAGATAAAGACTTCAGTCTTTTGATAATATCACTGCTTTCCATTTCTTTTTTAACCTTTGAGAAAGGGACAGGTCTACAAAATAGCAAACCTGACCCCTTACAATTTGACCTTTTTAAGTAGTTATACTTTTCTGAATAAATTCACTAAGTTTTTGCGGTTCATCCGTGCCGATACGATAAACTTTTCCATTTTTCATCGATAACGCAACCGCATCTAATCCTGATATATTAAACAACCAACCCTTAGGACTCTTTCTAATCCCATACCCATACCACCATTTATTTCTAATCACTTCGCAACTTTTAATTTCTTTAAAATAAAATTTTTTCCTGATTAAACCAATCCCAAACTTAATTTCAACAAAATCTTTATTTCCTACAACCGTAAGCTTAAAAAATAAAATAATACTACAAAGTAATATTACTGACAAAATCAAAACACTCGCCCTATTTACATCTACTGCCCCTGAAAAATACCCAACAAAAAAAATCGCTGCTCCCAGTAATGCCACTACAAACATACCAAACTGAGTGTGCTTATACATCTTTACCTCCTTTCATTAATTTTTATCCTGGACCCCCCTGCAAAATAGCCTTTTCACCTTTATTGTCATTCCTGCTTTCCAGACTGTGTCATAACTCTACTTTAGGTAGCCGCAGGCTTTAGCCTGCGTAATTTATCCGTCGATAACGCAACCTGAAGGTTGCGGCTCCCAGATAAAAAATGGAGTTGTGACACACTCTCTAAGTGCGGAATGACAGAATATGTCCTTTTGCAGAAGTCTATAATTTTTATCCCCCTTTATCCCATTTAAAGGAACATAAGAAGTTAAGTTAGATTTTTTAAATAATCATAACTAAAATCAATTTTTAATTCCACCCATAAAGGTAAGTGGTCCGACATTTGAAATGTCCTCCAGATTTTCTGATAGTACTCTCTTTTGCCGGCCTTGCTTCTTGGTTTACCGTCCTTACCAATATCTCTCTTTTCCGATGACATAAAATCCTTGTATGTTTCAAATTCATCATCTTTAAATACCGATTGGTAAAAATTGAAAACCCCTGCATTTTTCTGACTGTCTCCCAATTTTAATTCATTTTCTTTTGTCTTAAAGGCAATTTGGTCATAAAATTTTGTTCGGTCAAGGTTGGTAGATTTTTTCAAGCCTTCAGGGATTTTAAACCCGTTTTTTTCCAGAGCCTCCATTGTTTTGTGCTCCGGATGTTTAATGTTGAAATCTCCCAGTACAATATAATTACACTCTTTCTCTTTAGCCCTTTTTGCCAAAAACTTAGCAATCTTTTCTATCTCTTCTATTCTTCGTTCCAGCTGCTCACCATAATCAGCCCCGTAATAAATATGAACGGTACATAACTTAAACTTAAACCATCCCGATTGAAATGCCACAAGAAAAGGTGTCCTGGCAAACTGTAAAGCATCTTTTATCTTTTTTTTTGCGGGTAAAACAATCTCGCCCGCAATATTTCGAAAACTTACTTTATTAGTATCAAAAACAAAAACCATCCTTTCTCTATTGCCTGATGTCCCTTCTGTTACATCTGTAGAAATAAAATCCCAATTTTTTCCTAAAATATCCATAACCTTATTAAACGCTTTTAAATCTTTATTGATTTCCTGCAAAGCTACGAGATCAAATGCTGAAATAATTTCTGCTATATAATAATAAGCCTCGTTACTTCTGGGACCGTGTTTAAATTTGTTAGAGTCAAAATCACGTATATTCCAGGTGGCCAATAACAGGGTATCATCAACTAATTTGCGGGGAATTTCTTTTTTTAGCTGTGCTCTTAAATCAATTATCTTACCCGCTACTCTACTTCTTTCTTTTGGTTTAAATTTTCTTTTTAATTGGTAATAAAAAGGCATTCTTTCTCCTCCTTTTTGTTTTCTTGACTCCTTAAAAATTATATAAAAACTTTTTAAAAAATACCAGCCTTTTCTTATACATAATAT
>JAGLHV010000285.1 GCA_023143305.1 bacterium
ATGTCATCCAGTTAATGACAATTCATCAGGCCAAGGGTTTGGAATTTACGGTGGTTTTTGTGGCTAATATTTCTCCGGACAGTTTTCCTCCCAGAAGTCGTACCCCCAGGTACTATTTTGATGCAAAAGAAGGATTTTTGTGTAAAGACATCAAAGAGGAAGAAGAAAAAATAAAGAAAAAAAATAAAGAGCGATTTAGTTGTGAAGAAGAAAGGCTTCTTTATGTAGCAATGACCCGGGCTAAAAAACGCTTGATTCTTTCCGGACGAATAAAAGAAGACGGAAAAGGAAAAAGAAGAAAAAGCCGTTTTATGGATTATTTTTTTAAGATGCAGGAGGATAAATTAATATTAAAAGAAGAATATGGTGATTTATTAATTGAAGCGAATAAGGTTTTTCCGATAAAGGAAGAATGGAGAGAAAAAAAATACAAGGGATATTCTTTTAATCCGGAACAAAAAATAAACAGGGAGGAAATTGTGCGGCATCTTGATTTTAAATATTGTTCCTCTGAGGAAAAAGAAACAAAAAAATCTTTTAGTGTTACCCAGCTTGCTGTTTTTGACCAGTGTCCTTTGCAGTATAAATACCGTTATGAAATAGGCGTTTTAGCTAATAGTAAACCTAATGAAAATCTTAATACGGGAAAAATAGATGAAACGGTTTTGGGAATGATAATGCATAAAATTTTACAGGAATTTACCTTGTTTGGAAAGCAGGAAAAATGGGATGATAAAAAAATATTTTCCCGGTTTAAGAAATTAGCCAAAACCTACGGAATTGCTTCGGAAGATGCGGATTCTCTTTATAATGCTCAAATACAGGAAATATTTAATAAAATTATAAAAAGTGATTATAACCCTTCCTGCAAAAAAACAAAGGCAGTGGAAAAAAGCTTTCATTTAAACCTTAATGGGTTTTTGATTAAAGGAACGATAGACCGTATAGATGAACAGGATAATGGAAGTTTTGAGATTATTGATTATAAAATGAGTAAATCAATTAATATAGATCGATATGATTTTTCGATGCAATTATATGGAATAGGTGCGGAGAGGGTGTTGGGGTTAAAACCGGTAGATAAAACAACACTTTATTCTTTGCGTCAGGGGCAGGGATTTTCTTTAGAGATAAAACCCACAGAAGAAATTTTGAAAAAAGCAGAAAGAATAATTGCTCAAATTACCCAGGGCGAATACGGCATAAGTGAAAAAAAAGAATGTGCATTTTGTGGATTTAAGGCAATTTGCCCTAAAGCTATAATAAAACCAGTAGTAAAAGAAGAATGAAAACAATTTCAGTGACAGTGAAAAAAAGATGAAAATTACTTGACTTTTATAGTCTTTTCTGTTAAATTAGTTTTAGAGAAAATAGATAAGGGCAGTTTTGGTTACTCCTGAAAAATGAGATGACTTGTTTGATGTTTTAATTCCCTATATTAAAAAAAATTAAAGAAACAAAAAAAGGGCAAAAGGGCAAAAGGGGAAAAAGGGGAAAAAGAATTAGGAATAGCTCATTCAATTCACTTTATCTGTAAAATATGTTGATATTGACAAATTATTCCCCCTGTAGAATTAATTTAGTAAAAGGTTCTTCTCAAACAAATTAACAGAATAAATAAAAATTGAAAAGGTTTTCGGTTTTAAATGTTTTAGCCTCTTAGTTAATTTATGAATAAAAAATTTATTTGTAAAGGAGGGGGACAATCATTTTTACGGGAAAAGAAAAAAGTGTACGCTCGAAGAAAAGGCGAAGGGAAGAAATACGGAGAAAATTTCTTGTTGACATAAACTTTTCAGACAGGAGAAGAATAGAGCGCCGGAAATGTTGGCGCAGAGCGGTTAAAGTATCAACTGTTGTTGATAAAAACATAGACTTTGTCTATGATTTTGTCAGCCATATCGAAAATTTCCCCCAATTTATAGAAGGAATCAAATCAATAAAAGTTATCGAAAAAAAGAATAATCGAAAGGTAGTTGACTGGAAAATCGATGTTGAAGGAGTTCCCGTTCAATGGAGGGAAGAGAATATTTTTAATAAGCGGGATAAAACAATAAAATTTAAGATGTTAAAAGGGGATTATGAAATTTATGAGGGAGAATGGAAATTTTTACCGGCCCCGGAAGGGACACAGGTTTTTATATCCGTTAATTT
>JAGLHV010000286.1 GCA_023143305.1 bacterium
GAGGAAAGACAAAGATTTTAAAAAGCTCCCCCATTCAGATTAAAGCCCTCCCTTTACCGGAAAGGAGAAAACCGGAAAATTTTAGCGGCACTGTAGGGCAATACTCTATCTCCGCCGGCATTGATAAAAATAAAATCCAGGTCAATCAACCAATTACTCTGTCTATAACCATTTCCGGTAAGGGCAATATAAAAACAATCTTCTTACCCGAGTTTAAAGATATTAAAAATTTTAAAAAATACAAAACAGTCAGTTCTCTTAATGTTTCCAAAAAAAATTATACCATCAAAGGCTCTAAAACTTTTACCACCATGATTGTCCCACAAAAAGCCGGTGAACAAATAATTACCCTGCCGGTTTTCTCTTTTTTTGACCCCGTTGAAAAGAGATATAAAACAATTAAAGTTTCTCCCCTTAAAATCAAGGTACTCCCTGCTTCTAAAGAAGAAACTGCCCTGATCCCTACCCTTTCTCAATTCAGGGACGAAATAAAAATTTTAGGAAAAGATATTCGTTATATTAAAACAAGAATAAACAAGAAAAACCAGGAAATTTTTCTTTATCAATCACCCCTTTTTATCGGCTTTCATTTTGCCGCTTTTTTAATCTTATTCCTGCTCTGGCAATATAAAAACCAAACAGACAGGTTAAACCGGGATATTTATTATGCACGAAAAAAACAAGCATTAAAATCAGCAAATCGTGCATTAAAAAATGCAAAAAAAATGATTAATACTCAAACCTGTAAAGAATTTTACTCTCTTTTAGCCAATGGTTTAATCTCTTATCTGGGAGATAAGTTAAATTTTGCTGCGCGTGGAATCACGCGGGAAGAATTAAGCAAACAATTAAAAGAAAAAAATATTCCTCAGGATATAATTAACCGATGTATTAAAATCCTAGAAAATTCAGATTTTGCCCGTTTTGCTTCCAGCAAATTTAATCCGGAAGATTTAAAAAATGATTATCAGGAAATTACTAAAATAATTAAGCAATTAGAAAAATTACTTTAAGACAGAGGGTAATAAAAAATGCAAACTAAATTTTTTATATTTATTTTTTTATTTTTGAGCTTATTTAATAATTTTTCTTCAGCTAATTCCGATGTAAATGCCCTTTTTAAAAAAGGATGCACTCTTTATGAAGAAGGTAATTATCTTCAATCTATCAGCACTTACCAATCAATCATTAAAAAAGGCATTAAGAACTCTACTATTTACTATAATTTAGGTAATGCTTATTTTAAAAATGAACAATTAGGAGAAGCCCTTGTCTTTTATGAACGCGCTTTCAGACTTTCTCCCCGTAACGAAGATATCCGTTTTAACCTCACTTTTGCCAGATTACAAGCATCCGGGAAAAAGACTCAGGGAATTTTTAAGAAATTTTTTTCTAATATTTACCATTTATTAAGCATAAACGAATTAACCCTGATTACTTCATTCTTTTATTTTTCTTTATGCGTATTAATAGCTATCTATATTTTCAAAAAAAAATCTCCTTTATTATGGCTAATCCTTCCGGCAGGATTTTTAATTATTTTCAATGGATTGTGGCTGGGTGTAAAAATTTATAAGGAAAAAATAACTACTTCTGCCATTGTCGTTTCTCCTTGCGGAGAGGTGCATAATGGACCCTCTGATGATTATTCTATTGGTTTTACTCTTCCTGAAGGAGAAAAGGTAATTGTTCTTCAGGAAAAAGGCTCCTGGTACGCTGTCGGAGTTAAAGAAAAAGGATTAAAGGGATGGATAAGGAAAGAATCAATAGAAAAAATATAACGGAAACTAACTACTATCAAAAAAGGATTCAGTCGGGTATAATATGTTCTCTTCAAAAAACAATCTTCCTCCTTTTGAATTTATCTTTGATAAATACAAACAAAAGATATTCAACCTTATTTACCGTTTATTAAACGATTCCCATCAGGCAGAAGATTTAACCCAGGAAACATTCCTTCGCGCTTATAAAGCTTATAATAATTTTCGTCAGGAAGCAGATGTTTATTCCTGGCTTTACTGCATCGCTTTAAACCTGTGCCGGGAAAAAATAAAACAGCTGTCCAGAAAAAAAAAGAACCCCATTATTTCCCTGGACCAGACCTTTGAGGATAAAGATGGTAACCAAATAAATAAGCAAATTCCC
>JAGLHV010000287.1 GCA_023143305.1 bacterium
TAAAACAATTATAAATTTTTATACAGGAAAATAAGAATGTTTATAGAAAAACTCAAGAAAACAATTATGAAATATAAAATGATAGAAAAAAAGGATAAAATCATTGTTGGGCTTTCCGGTGGCCCGGATTCTGTGTGTCTTGCCCATGTTTTGTCTGAATGGAAAGAAAAATTACATTTGAAATTGTATTTTGCCCATTTTAATCATTGTTTAAGAGGAGAGGAATCAGAAAAAGAAGTTTTGTGGGTAAAAAAATTTGCCCAAAAATTAAAAATTCCTTTAATTATTAAAAAAAAGAATGTATTTGCTTTTAGTAAAAAAAATAAATTGGGAAAAGAAGAAGCAGCACGAATTTTGCGCTATAATTTTTTTGAAGAATTAAGCAAGAAAAAAAAAGCTAATAAGATTGCTTTAGGGCATAATGCCGATGATCAGGCAGAGACAATTTTGATGTGGTTAATTAGAGGAGCGGGGAAGGCTGGATTTTCCGGAATACCCCCCAAACGACTTTTATCTTTAAACGAAAAAAAACCAATGATTATTCGTCCTTTGATTGAAATCAAGAGAAAAGAAATTGAAGCATATTTAAGAAAGAAAAGTCTTTACTATTGTATTGATTCCAGTAATTTAAAACCTGTTTATTTGCGCAATAAAATTCGTTTGGAACTCTTACCTTATTTGGGAAAATATAATCCCCGTATAAGAGAACATTTAATTCATTGGGCAGAGATTTTTAGGGAAGAGGAACTTTATTTACAAGGGGTCACAGATAAATTAATAAAAGAGGCAGTAATTAAAAAGAAAAAGGGTGAAATTTTACTTGATTTAAAAAAAATATTAGGTTACAATACTAGTTTACAAAGAAGAATTTTTTTAAAAGTGCTAAAAAAGAAGGTAAATTTTGAAAATATTGAACTAATTTTGGATTTAATACGTAAACCCGTAA
Organism: bacterium; assembly: GCA_023143305.1. Classification (GTDB taxonomy): domain Bacteria; phylum CBDUZB01; class JAGLHV01; order JAGLHV01; family JAGLHV01; genus JAGLHV01. Next base: position 947 of record JAGLHV010000287.1, read on the forward strand.
GGGAAAAGCAGATTTTTTTGGCTGAGGATTTGTGGATAAAAAAGGAGAAAAAAACCTTAATAATAGGAGAAAGTAAAGGTTTTATTAGGAATAAAGAATTTTGTTGTAAATTGAAAGTTCCGGGCGAAACAAAGATTACCTCAGCAAGATGTTCTTTAATTGTTAGAATTTATCCTTTAAAAAACAATATTCCCATTTTTATTGGACGGAAAGAAAAAGATTTTTGTTTATTTGATTGGGATATATTAAGAAAAAAAGAATTATGGGTTAGAAATCGTAAAGAAGGGGATAGATTTAGACCTTTTGGAATGCAGGGAACAAAGAAAATAAAGGATTTTTTTATCGATGAAAAAATTTTTTCCGGGGAAAAAGATTTAATTCCTTTACTTGTTGCCGAAAAAGAAATAATTTGGGTGGGGGGATTGCGGAGAGCGGATAAAGCAAAAATAACAAAAAAAACAAAAAATATAATGGAAGTTAAAATTAAACGATGGATATGAGGGGGAAATGTTGAATAAGTTTTTAAAGGGAGTATCTTTATGGTTAGTTATTATAATTATTGCTATTTGGTTGGCTAATATAATTGGCAAACCGGGGAAAGAGGAAAAACTTACTTATAGTGAGTTTAAGAATACAATAAAGATAGGCAAATTGATAGAATGTTCTATCAAAGAAGATAGCATAACGGGGTTTTATCAGGATGGAGATAAAAAGCAAAAATTTAAAACAGTTCCTTTAGTGGATGCTAAATTAATTGAAGAATTAGAAGCGGCAGGGGTGAAATACGAAGGGGCAAAGAGAAATTGGCTGGGGGTATTGTTTTTTAGTTTTGGTCCGATTTTACTTTTTATGCTTTTCTGGATTTTTCTTATGCGTCAGGCTCAAGGAGGAGGAAAGCAAGCCCTTACCTTTGGAAGAAGCCGGGCGCGATTGCAATCTCCAAGTACCAAGAAAAAAATTACTTTTAAGGATGTTGCCGGGTGTGATGAAGTTAAAGAAGAATTACAGGAAATTATATCTTTTCTGAAAGAACCTAAAAAGTTTCAAAAATTGGGGGGTAAAATTCCTAAAGGGGTTCTTTTGTTTGGGGCACCGGGAACAGGTAAGACCTTATTAGCTAAAGCGGTAGCGGGAGAGGCAAGTGTTCCTTTTTTTTCCTGCAGTGGTTCTGAATTTGTAGAAATGTTTGT
>JAGLHV010000288.1 GCA_023143305.1 bacterium
TCAAGCCCGAAGATGACAGAAAAAAACAATTGTGATACAGTAATGTTGATGCGGAATCTAAAATGTTCTTAAAATATCAATAGATTCCTGCTTTCGCAGGAATGACAACAAAAAGGCACAAAAATAACAATAAAAAGGCGTAAAAATAACAACAACAGTGAACAAAAATATTATTATATAATTTTGTTGTTCTTTTTTTTATCTATTTTTTGGAACCATTCAATTGTTTTCTTTAATCCTGTTTCTATATTTACCTGCGGTGTCCAGCCTAATAATTTTTTTGCTTTGTCTATATCAGGTTGGCGAACCTTAGGGTCATCCGTAGGTAAAGGCAAATATTTAATTTTGCTTTTGCTTCCAGTAAAATTTATTATGCGTTCAGCCATTTCATTAAGCGGCATCTCGTGTGGATTACCAATATTTACCGGTTCATTTATTTTGGAATTTAATAATTTATAAATTCCTTCTATTAAATCAGAAACATAACAAAAACTTCTTGTTTGTTTCCCGTCACCAAAAACAGTTACCGGTTTATTTTCCAACGCCTGTGTAACAAAAGCAGGAATTGCCCTTCCATCGTTCTTACGCATTCTTTCACCAAAGGTATTAAAAATACGGACAATTCTTATCTCTACTTTATGGTAACGGTGATAAGCCATAGTCATTGCTTCGGCAAATCTCTTGGCTTCATCATAACAACCCCTCACTCCTACCGGATTTACGTTTCCCCAATAAGTTTCCGGCTGAGGATGAATTAAAGGATCTCCATAAACCTCAGAAGTTGATGCCAGCAAAAAAATAGCTTTTTTCTCTTTAGCCAATCCTAAAGCCTTATGTGTTCCCAAAGAACCTACTTTTAAGGTCTGAATAGGAATCTGTAAATAATCAATGGGACTGGCAGGAGAAGCAAAATGAAGCACGGCATCTATTTTTCCCTCTATATAGATATAATTAGTTACATCATATTTTACAAATTTAAAATTTTCATTTTCCAATAAATGAGCAATATTATCCGTACTACCGGTAATTAGATTATCCAGACAAACTACCTTGTGGTTATCTTTTAGAAGACGGTCACACAAATGAGAACCTAAAAATCCTGCTCCTCCTGTTACTAATATTCGCATATAATTAGTCCTTTCTTCTTTTTGATAGTCGAGAGATAATTTAAATTTTTCTACATTAAACGACACAATAACGGGATTGATAAATCAATCCCCTACAACCCAACTGTTAAACTTGGACTAAGACAGATGACATATCGAGTTTATTTTGTTCCTATTCCTTCATAGGTAAATCCCTGCTTACGCATTAAAGCAGGATTATAAATATTCCTTCCGTCTATTATCACCGGTGTCTTCAATTTTTTCTTAATTTTCTTAAAATCCAGGTTTTTAAATTCTTTCCACTCGGTTAAAACAAGCAACGCATCACTATCTTGCGCTGTTGAGTACGAATCTTTACAAAAAACAACATTTTTTAATATACTTTTTGCTTTTTCCATAGCCTGGGGGTCATAAACCTTTATTTTCGCTCCTTCTTTTTGTAGCATTTCAATTATGGAAATAGCCGGGGCATTACGCAAATCATCTGTATTGGATTTAAAAGCCAATCCCAGAATACCTATGGTTTTATCTTTTAAATTCCATATAGCCCTGGTTAACTTTTTTATCAGGAGATTTTTTTGTTCCTGGTTGATTTTTTTTACGACCTTTAATAATTCGAAATTATAACCATTTTTCTCTGCAATTCTAATAAAAGCAGAAAGATCTTTGGGAAAACAACTTCCGCCAAAACCTGCTCCTGCTGAAAGAAACTCAGACCCGATTCTCCGGTCAAGGCCCATTCCTCTGGCTACCTGAGTAATATCAGCCCCCACCCGCTCACAAATATTAGCCACCGCATTAATATAAGATATCTTCATCGCCAAAAAGGAATTTGCCGCATGCTTTATTATCTCCGCACTTTCAATATCAGTAACAATTATCGGGGAACCCAAAGGTTTATATAACTTTTTCATAATCGTTTCCGCTTTTTTACTGTTTACCCCGATTACTATTCTATCCGGATGCATAAAATCACCAATGGCTGAACCTTCCCTCAAAAATTCAGGATTAGACACTATATCAAA
>JAGLHV010000289.1 GCA_023143305.1 bacterium
GACTATCTGTTGTCTTTATTTTGCCAGCTAACGAAAAAATATGAGCATCATTAATTTCCACATCAACAAAATCTCCGATTAATTCTTTCTCCGTTTCAAAAATTACGACTTTATTATTACGCGTTCTTCCTACCATTTTATTCGGATTATGTTTATCTTTTCTTTCTATCAATACCTCTTCGGTTTTTCCTATCATTTTTTGATTTTGTTCTTTACATTGTTGTCGGCACAATTCCATTAATCTTGCTAAACGGCTTTCTTTTTCTTCACGACAAACATTATCTTCTTCGTTATCTGCCTGGGTTCCCGGCCGGGGAGAATATTTAAAAGTATAGGCAGCATCAAAGGATATTTCTTTCACTAAGCTGAGGATTTCATTAAAGTCTTCTTCTGTTTCCTGAGGATAACCAACCATAATATCAGTACTAATACTTACTTGTGGAATTTCCTTGCGTATTTTCTGGGCTAATTTTATATATTCTTCCCTGGTATAACCCCGTTTCATTTTTTGTAATATTTTATTAGAACCATGCTGTACCGGCAAGTGAATATGCTCACATAATTTAGACAAATTTTTTACCGCGAAAATAATCTCTTTGTTCATATCTTTAGGATGAGAAGTCGTAAATCTAATTCTCTCGATTCCGTTAATTTCATTTATTCTTTCCAATAATCTGACGAAGTTATAATCTACACCTCCTAATATGGAGCGAGCATCGTAATAAGAATTTACATTTTGACCCAACAAAGTGACTTCCTTACATCCCTGGCCGGCTAAATCCTTAATCTCTCCTATAATCCGTTCTAACGGTTTACTTTTTTCTTCCCCTCTCACATAAGGAACAATGCAGTAAGAACAAAAGTTGGAACATCCCCGCATTATAGTCACAAACGATTTTAAAATTTTTTCTTCTTTATTTAATTTAGGAACAATCGTTGTATTTGAAGAAAGAACGGGTTTGGTAAGTACTTTTTTTTGTTTGGATGAAATAAAACCGGTAACGATAGAAGAGAGATTAGATAAGTTTTGTGTGCCCAGGATAATATCCACACAGGGAAATTTTGACATCAAAGTTTTTTCCAATCTTTGCGCCATACAGCCAACAACAATTATTATTACCTCGGGATTTTTCTTCTTAATTTGATTTAATAAACCAAGATAACTAAAAGCTTTATCTTCAGCTGATTTACGCACACTACAGGTGTTTAAGATAAGTAACCAGGCTTCTTCCGGGTTTTTAGTCGGCGTATACCCTTTCTGCTCTAATATGCGCCCTATCATTGTAGAATCATATTCATTCATCTGACAGCCAAGGGTTTTAATAAAAAACTTTTTATTATCGATTACCCCGGCTACCGGCAGAATACTGGGACTATTTTGTTTATAATGATTTGTATTTTCTAACATAATATCTTGCGACCTCTAAAGAAATAAACCTCTCTTTTAAACCTTTATTTTATCATATAAACATATCTAAGTAAATATCTTTATTAAATTTTTAGGATTTTGTAAAAAGGAAGTACTTGCCTCTCGACGTGTTCGACAATCCTTAAGGTGGATCATTTCGCACACATTCTGCCTGCTTGCCCGCTCCGCCTGAGGCGGATAAGGCGGATCATTCCGTACTTGATACGGAATCTATAATGTATTTAAAATATCAATTCGGTAAGTTTAAAAACCCTACTATTTTCTTTTGGTTATGTCCAAGATTTTTAAGGTTTCTTTTAAAAGAAGGTCTATAATGTAAAGATCAAGGCTTTAATTATACTTTTCTTTTTTTTAAATGAGCAATGAATTTTTTTACAATAATCCCCAATAGAGATATCAACATTATGATTAAACCAAACGATTCAATTTTTATTGCTATGGTTTTATGAAAATTAAATTTTTGAATCATTAACGGTGTGGGATCTTGATAGGGTATTCCAGCAAACATTACCTCATACACAAATCCTATTATAATTAGTAATATCCCCCCAATAATTCCCCAAATTAGTATTTTTTTTTGAATATTGTAGTCATTATGTTTTCGTATAACATTGGCATTCGATCCTTTTCCTACTCTCAACAACTTTCCTATTTTTCTCCCGGTTTCGTTTAAATATTTACTCGCCAAATAT
>JAGLHV010000029.1 GCA_023143305.1 bacterium
TATGATAAATATAAAGATAAAAAAGTAGAAGAATTGAGTAAAGAAGACAAAGAAATATTATCTAATTTATCTAAACTAACAGTGTTTTTATCTAAAATAGATTCTAAGAATTTTAATTGGTTGATGAAGACTGCTTCTTGCAGCTACATTTATTTCCCTGCGGCATTTTTCGTTGAATATCTTGAGGAACGAAAGGATAAAGGTGAAGGTGTTAAATATATTGGCAAAATATTTTTGAAGATGTTAGAAGGTTATACTCCTGAGTTTCGAAAAGAAGATATTTATTCAATTGTAGAATTTCTTTATAAATCAAAGGATAAAAAGATAAAAAAAGAAGCGAATGAAATATGCAATATTTATGGTAAACGAGGGATTGATTTTTTAAGAAAATTATGGAAAAAAAACAATCCGGACCAAACAGAATAATTCAAAGACATATTCGTCCCTAAAAGCTACGGCTATTTTTTAAAACCAAAAAAATAAGAAAAGACCTTTTTTATCAAACCACCGGATATTATTACCCTCTGCCAAACAAAGCTTGACAGTAGACATATTTCTGTTTATAATGATACAAACTTGGGGAGTATTTTGGGCGAATAAAAACTATGGATGGAAAAAATTTGTTTTAGATAAAATTTTATAAAAGTAGGGGGAAAGGAAATGAAATGTCCGGAATGTGGGTATGAAAACGGAGAAAATAAGTTAAAGTGCAATGTCTGTGGGGCTATTTTAAAAAAGGATGAAGAATCTATGGGAAAAGAATTGCAAACCCCGGAGCCGGAAGTTATAACTTCTTTGTATACCTATGTTGGTTTTGGAAGAAGACTGGTAGCGTATATTATTGATTTTGCGCTAATAAGCTTTAGTTTTGCTATTCTTGTAGTTTTTGGAGCAGAGAGTATTCCTGATATGCTTGCGCAGTTAGCAATGGCTTTTTATTTCATTGGGTTTTGGGTATTATGGAACGGACAAACTATCGGGAAAAAAATAATGAAAATAAAAATCATAACTATAGATGGAAAACCCTTAACCGCAGGAAAGGCAATGTGGAGATATTTCGGATATATCCTTTCCTCTATGGCTTTATTTATGGGTTTTTTATGGATTATCTGGGATAAGAAACACCAGGGATGGCATGATAAAATGGCAAAAACAGTGGTAATTAAATGTTAATATAGGGTTTAACAGGATTTGAAAATAAAGTTTTTTATTACAAAAAGGAGAAATAATTATGGCGAAAAACAAGATTTACATTATTGATGTTACTAATCGTGATGGGGTGCAAACGGCCAGGTTGGGATTAGCTAAATTGCAGAAAACAATGATTAATATGTATCTTAATGATATGGGAGTTTTTCAATCGGAATTTGGTTTTCCTGTTACTTTTCACGAATCAAATTATTTAAATGCTAATTTGGAATTAGCTAAAGTAGAAAAGCTGGATTCCATCAGGTTAAGTGGCTGGATACGGGCAATGGCTAATGACGTTAAAATTGCTTTTAAAAGGGTTCCGAAACTAAAACATTTGAATCTATCCATCTCCACTTCAGAACAAATGATAAAGCATAAATTTAGGGGAAAATTGGATCACCAGGGAGTGATTAGGGAGATGGTTAAAGCTGTTCATCAGGCCCGTAAATTAGGAGCGGAAAGTATTGGAGTAAATGCGGAGGATGCTTCCCGAAGCAGAATGAAATATTTAATAGAATTTGCTTTTGCCGCAAAAAAAGCCGGTGCAGATCGTATTCGCTATTGTGACACATTAGGATTTGATGATCCGTTTACTATCTACGAAAGAACAAAAACTTTGGCCAAAGAAATCCAATTGCCTATAGAGTTGCATTGTCATAATGATTTAGGAATGGTAGTAGCTACTTCCGTAGCCGGGGCAAAGGGAGTTGTTGATGCGGGAATGGATGCCTATATTAATACGACGATTAATGGTCTGGGAGAACGAGCGGGTAATGCTGATTTAGTTTCGGTTATTTTAGCTATAAAAAAATCGAGTGGGTTTAGAAAAAAATATTTTCTGGATGAACGCATAAATTTAAAAAAAGCGTGGAGAATTGCTAAATATGCGGCTTATGCTTTTGGTGTGCCTCTTCCCATTAATCAGCCTGGGGTGGGGGCTAATGCCTTTTCCCATGAATCGGGAATTCATGCCGACGGAGCCTTAAAAGATAGGGATAATTATGAACTTTATCATTTTGAGGAATTGGGTCGGGGAGAAGCAGAGCTAATTGAAACAGGCAGACAAATTACTACCGGAGAATATGGGGGAATAAAAGGGTTTAGGAATGTTTATGGAAAAATGGAAATTAAGTTTAAAGATGATAAAGAAGCAACGGAAATATTGGATTTGGTTCGTTATTCTAATGTCCATACCCAAAAACCGTTAACCAGCGACGAGTTAAAGTTTATTGCCTCTTATCCTAAGCAGGCAAGGAAAATTTTAACTGTAACACCTATGTAAAAAAGAATAAGTATTTTAAATTTTTATCAGTGTAACTGAAAAACCCTAAGACTCATTGAATTATATTATATAGGGCTGCTGAAAAACTTAGCAGCCCTATATTTAAAAGTGGAGAAAAAAAGTGAGAATAGCTTTAGCACAGATTAATCCTGTTGTGGGAGACTTAAAGGGGAACATAAATAAAATTGTACAGTTTGTCAGGAAAGCACAAAAATTCAAAGCAGATATAATAACCTTTCCCGAATTAGCCGTCTGTGGATATCCACCCGAAGACTTATTATTAAAGAAAGAGTTCGTAAAAGATAATTTAAAAGCATTAAATTTACTGCGAAAGGATAGTTTCCGTATAGTGGTGATTGTGGGCTTTGCTGATAAAGACAAAAAAGGGAATTTATATAATGCAGCTGCTATAATTAATAACGGCAGGGTAAAAGCAGTTTATCATAAGACAAACTTGTTTAGTTCTGGAACATTTGATGAAAAAAAGTATTTTAATCCGGGGAAAAAGTTTTCTTTATTTTCTCTAAATAAGGTTGTTTTTGGGATTAATATCGGAGAAGAATTTCGGGAGCAGGGAAAGACAGCAAAAGAGCAAGTAAATAAAAAGGTTCAACTGATTATAAATATATCAGCGTCTCCCTATTATATTGGAAATGTAAAGCTGAAAGAAAAGAAGTTAGTACCATGGATAAAAAAAGCAAAAACTTATTTTTGCTATAACAATCAGGTAGGTGGACAAGACGAACTTGTGTTTGACGGGGGTAGTGGGGTTTTTAATCCAAACGGAGAAAAAATTGCAACGGCTAAACGATTTAAGGAGGATTTGATTATTGCTGATTTAGCAATAAAAAGGTCAAAAAGTAACGTTGAATTAAAAAAGAGTATTAAATTAAATACTTTGAAAAGTAGCGAGAAACCGGTTTTACCAAAGAGAAAAATCGAAAAATTGAATAAAATAGGTGAAATTTATGAGGCCCTGGTTTTAGGAACTCATGATTACATAAGAAAAAATGGCTTTCAGAAGGCAGTTATCGGGTTAAGCGGAGGAGTAGATTCTGCTTTAACCGCAGCAATTGCCCGGGATGCCATAGGTAAAGAAAATATTATTGGGATTTCTATGCCTTCTTGTTTTTCATCACCGGAAACACAAGCTGATGCCGGGATTTTAGCCAAAAATCTGGGAATTAAATTGCTGGTAATTCCGATAGATAAGATATGGAAAGTTTATTTAAGGGTGCTGGAAAAGGAATTTAGAGGATTAAAAGAAAATGTAACCGAAGAAAATTTACAAGCAAGGATAAGAGCAAATATTCTAATGGCTTTTTCTAATAAATTTAAGTGGATGGTTCTTAGTACCGGAAATAAGAGTGAGAGTTCGGTAGGATATTGTACTTTATACGGAGATATGGCCGGGGGCTTTGCGGTAATAAAGGATATCCCTAAAATGCTTGTTTATGAGCTTTCCCGGTTTGTAAATAAAAAAGGGGAAAAGCTTTTAATTTCTGAGAGTATTCTTAGCCGGGCCCCTTCGGCAGAATTAAAAATTAATCAAAAAGATCAGGATGTACTCCCGCCGTATTCTATTTTAGATAAAATAATAAAAGGATATGAGGAAGAAGATAAAAACTCTAAAGAAATAGCTGCTAATAAAATTCGTGCTATTACAGTAAGAAAGGTTATCCGGATGATAGATAGAAGTGAATATAAGCGTAGACAATCTTCCCCGGGAATAAAAATTACTGCTAAAGTTCTGAGTAAAGATAGAAAATTTCCGATTACTAATAGTTATAAAGGCTGATAAATGAAGCAAAGAAAGGCTTGTCTCTATCAGCGGTAAATAAAACTCTAAGCATTTTCAGAAAGTACCTGACAGTAGATATCCAAATGACGATTAGTCATAATTTCTTTGGTATAATTATTTTTTACTGTTTGCCTGCCGCATCTTCCCAGTCTTTCCCGTAAGTCATTATTTGCCAGCAACATACTAATTCTTCCGGCTAAAGTTTCAAAATCTTTTACAGGTATAACGTATCCGCAAATACCGTCTTTTACGATTTCAGGCATACCGCCGCTATTGGTTACGATCAGGGGTTTTTCTGAAGCCAGGGTTTCTAACATAGTAAGTCCGAATGGCTCTGAGCAAGAAGAGGGATAAATACAAACTTGTGCAACATTGTAGAGTTCCGGCATTTCCTTAAGACTAAAAGCGTTAATGTATACATTTTTTTCTAATTTGAATGTTTTTACCAAATCGATAAAATAAGCAATTTCTTTTTGTTGATTTTCCCCCCAGTCAATGATATTTTTTGTTCCGGCTAAAACTAATAATACATCGGGAAATTGATTTTTGACTAAATTTATTGCTTTAATACTTACATCACAACCTTTAGCCATGCCCATTCTTGCCGGATGAAAAACAATTTTTTTCCCTTTTAAAAGGGGATGTTTTTTGTAAACATCAGAGAGTTTAGTTTGTGGATGGAAGGTTTCTATATCTATACCATGATGGATTACGGTTGTTTTTTTATCGTCACAACCGATACCAAAGAGTTCTTTTTCAATATAATGACTTACGGCAATAATATGAGACCAGTTTATTTCCCGGGTAAGTTTTAAAAAGAGGATATCATCCCAGACATTATGAGCAGTGAGAATAAGCGGAATATTTCTTTTTTTACAAAGTTTTTCTAAAAGAGTAATATGGATTTTACTAAAATAATGCATATTGTGTGTGTGTACAATATCCGGTTTAGCTTCGGCAAAGAAAGAATTATAAAGTTGATTAATTTCTTCTTCCAACCCGTCCAGGCCTCTTTGATAAAGCCAGTTAAGGTCAAAGAGCGGAGACCGGTGTATCTCTACTCCATGATATTTATAGCGTCCTTTTTCCTGCTCTGCTGAGCCGGTTAATAAACTTACATTGTGTCCTCTTTTTACTAATTCAGGCATTAAAATAGAAAGATGGGTTTCCACCCCGCCAATAATAGGAATAAAACCCCAGTGAATTTGAGCAATGTTTAATTTTTTTTTGGACATAATTTGGTTTCCTTTCTTAATAAAATCCTTTGGTATCCAAAGATATTTTTTGTTTCGTTTTTCTAAGAAAAACGGTGCTTTTATTTGCCTGCAGCTTTTGATTTGCTCCGTAGACTTTTATCGGTAAAGTATCTTTTTTGTTTTTAGAAAAAAGGGTGAGACGAATTTTTTCTTTGTTTATGTTTACGGATATTTCATATCCTTTCCACTGTAACAAAAATTTAATTTTTTCCCAGCAGGCAGGCAATTTTGGTTGAAAAGAAAGACACCCTTTATCAATCTTTACCCCGGCAAAACCGTTAATAGCTGTTTGCCATGTTCCACCTAAAGAAGCGGCATGAATTCCGTCAATAGTATTACCGTAAATGTTTTTACGGTCGGCGTAGACAGAATTGAGAAAGTAACGGTAGGCTTTAATTTTTTCACCTACTTCTACTCCCATCAGAGAATGCATCGAAACACTAAGTGATGATTTATGCAGTGTCCTTTTCTCGTAAAAGAGATAGTTTTTTTTCTTTAAATTATAATCAAAGGAAGAGGGTAATAGATATAAGAGCATAACAACATCAGCTTGTTTAACAAATTGGGTTTTATCTAAAATGTGAATATTTTTTGGGAGAAGGGGCAGGAAATTGCTGTCTAATTCAGGTAAAGGGAATTTTTTTAGTTTAAAATAACCGTCAAATTCTTCAAGGATATTTGTTTTTTTCGAAAAAGGTACAAATATGTTAACTGCTATTTTTCCCCAATTTTCCAGATCTTTTAACTTTAAATTTATTTTTTTGGTGAGTCTTTTTATTGAGCCGGGGAATTCTTTTTTTAACGCTAAATATGTTTTTTTGGCAATTTCTAAATTCCATTTTGCCATTAAATTAGTGTAGGTATTATTGTTGACATCAATGTGAAATTCGTCCGGACCGATAACATGGTTTATTTCATATTTTTTAGTTCGTTTATTGTATTCTACCCTGCTGGCCCAAAAACGAGCTGTTTCCAGAAGGATTTCTAAACCATAATTTAACATAAAATCGAAATCATTAGTAGCCTGGAAATAATGGTAAATTCCATAGGAAATATCAGCCGAAATATGATGTTCGTATTGCATAGTGCTTACTTTTTTAATTTTACCCTCGACGTCTTTATACCATTGGGGGGTTACATCTTTTCCGGTATCAGCTGATTCCCAGGGGAACATAGCTCCTTTAAATCCTTTTTGTTGGGCGTTTTCCCTGGCCATATTTAATCTGCGATAACGGTATAATAATAGATTTTTAGCAATAAGAGGATTGGTATAAATAAAAAAGGGCAGGATAAATATTTCAGTATCCCAGAAAATATGTCCACGATAGCCTTCACCACTAAGTGCTTTTGCTTTAATGCTGGTATCAATATCTTGCGTGCCGGTAGAAATAAGTAGATGATAAATATTAAACCTTAACGCCTTTTCCGCTTTAGGATCCCCCGTTATTTCAATATTAGCTTTTTTCCATTTTTTAGTCCATACCTTGCAATGGGCGTTAAAGAGTTGATTAAAACCTTTTTTGGTAATTTTTTTGATGTTTTTTATTGTTTTGTTTCGGATTTGCCGGGGGTTGATTTCCAGTGAATTATAGAAAGTAAAGAATTTAGTAATAACAACAGTCTCCTCTTTTTTTACGGTTAAATCAAAGGAGCGGGTAGAAACAACGGAAACTTTATTATTTTGTTCTATTTTTAATTGGGTGCCGTAAGCAAGTAAGATATTTTGGTCTAATGTCTTAAAACACAGATAGTTAACATTATCATATTTATTGAATTCTATGATGTCCACATGTTTTTTGTTTCCTTCGGTAATGACTCCTTTATTGGTAATAGAAGAATTTACTGCACTTTCGATAGTAAAATGAGCTGAATCATCAATGGGGGTAATACAAACTTGCATTGCAGCAATATGTGTATCGAACATACTAAAAAAACGCATTGATTGATATTTGAATCTTTTTTTCTTGCTGTTTTTATAAATTGTTTTTCTGATTAGAAAACCCTTATGCATATCCAGAATTCGTTTATGTTCAAGAACATCCATTGCCGTAACATCGAGTTTTTCTCCTTTGCTGATTACTCTGAAATCTATGGGATTGGGGGCATTGACCAATTCAGTTACTTGTGCCCCTGCTTTATCGTAAATGTTGCTAAAAAAAGTACCGGGGAAACAATTACGTGGAATTTCCTCCAGAATTCCTCTGCTGCCGATATATCCATTACCGAGAGAGAGTTGGGTTTCAATAATATTTTGTTGTTTAGGATGCCATCCTTCAGAGGTGATTAACCATGCAGAATTTGATAAATAGTGGGTAAAATAATTAGCCATAAGATCCTTTAATAAAAGGGAATTTTGTCTGTATTATTCTCGCTAAGCATTTTTTAACTGAGTTTTATTGAGTATAAAAACAACTAAACCTGTTTAAGAATACAAAATTTTTTATGGAAAGTCAATCCAAAATTAGGTTGACTTTTAATTGAAGAAAAAATAAAATAAAATAAAAAAAGAAGTTAACATGAAATGTTATTAAAAGTAAAAAAAATAAAATGGTACTGAAAAAACATAACAGAGTAATAAGTTTTTTAAACAGACTTGTTTTGTATAGTATAAATGTAAATCTTGCCTATTCCGGATATAGATATGCGATATGATAGGGGAGGTAGGCGAAGAAAATTGCTTTAAAAGGAGAAAATTATTTATGGAAAAGTGTAAAAGTGAAGAAAATAAAAACTATTGTAATTGTTCTTATGAGCCCTGTGAGAGAAAAGGAATATGTTGTGAATGCATAAAATATCATTTGAGACTTAATGAGTTTCCTGCCTGTTTTTTTCCTTCTGATGTAGAAAAAACCTATGACCGGTCAATTGAAAAATTTATTGAAATTTATCAAGATAAGAAAAAACAGTAATAAAGCGATAAGTAGATTAGGATGAATACTAAAAAATTTAAGGACACCGTTAATATTCATAAAAAGAGTACTTCTAACAATTCCTGCCTATTATCTTGAAAATAGTGCCTTTAACGATTTTCCGCAAACCTTTATTTAGTATAAGGGCAAACAAAAATAAGTCTGTTTAAGGGTACAAATTTTTATCGAAAAATAATTTATAACGGTATTGACTTTTCAAAGAAGAAGGGATAATATTATATTAGGATGTTATTTAAAATAAAGGGATAAAATGAATTTTAAAAAGTATAAAATAATAGTAAGTATCTTAAGTATGGCTCTTTTTTTTAATATAAGTGTGGATTTTATTTGTTCAAAAAGCTTATCAATTTGTATTATAAAGGGAGAGAATATAAAGCCGTATGATGAGGCTTTGGAAGGATTTTTAGAAGTATTGCAGGAGAAAGCAAGTAAAAAAAAGGATAATTTAGTTTTAAGTTATTATAAATTTTCAAGAAACATCCGGGATGAACATATTATTAAGGAAATTAAAAACAAAAAACCTCATTTAATTCTTACTATCGGAACAAATCCAACACGAAAAATCAAGAAAGAAATAAAAAAAATTCCGGTAGTATTTTCGATGGTATTAGCTCCTGTAGCAAATGGATTAGTAAGAAGTATGCGTTATCCCGGGAACAACCTTACCGGAGCGTCAATGGATGTTTCTCTGAACGTTCAATTTAAAAAATTAAAAGAAATTCTTCCCCGGGCAAAGAAAATAGGGGTAATTTATGATGCCCAAAAAACAGGAAAAAAAATTAAGAGGGCTGTTTCTTTAGCTAAAAAATATAATTTAAAATTAATAAAAGCTGTTGTCTCTTCTCCCGGGCAGGTACCCGGAGCGCTGGAGAGTATAATTAAAAAGATAGATGTATTATGGATAGTTATAGACAAGACTGTTGTCAGTGAAAGGTCTTTAGAATATATGTTAGCAATGAGTTTAAAAAAGAAAATACCGGTAATGGGGCCGGCTATGTATATGGTAAAAAAAGGAGCATTATTTAGTTTAAGTTGTGATTATGAAGATATAGGAAGACAATCCGGGGAATTAGCCTGGAAAATATTAAAAGGAAAAAACACCAAGAACTTAGCTGTTACTCTGCCAAGAAAAACGCATTTTGTAATAAATAGTAGAGTTGCCAAAAAAGTAAAAGTAAATATTCCGGAGGTTTTATTAAAAGATGCTTACAAAATTTTTAAGTAAAAAAAAGAAAAGAAATTTTGAAGAAAATAAATCAACTAAAGGAAAAAAAATGAAAAAAATTATTGTTGGAATAGGTACTCTTTGGGGAGTGTTGTTTATTTTTGCCTTACCGTTATTTGCTCTGGATAATGAAGAACCCCCGGAATTTTTATTGTTTGGGAAACAGGAGAAAGTAGTGACGGCGGGAAAGTATGAACAAGAAAAAGCAGAAGTAG
>JAGLHV010000290.1 GCA_023143305.1 bacterium
TCTACTCCCATAGCTGTGAGGACATGTGACGCTTTCAAAGCACGGGAAGTACACGCCGAGCCACTTGAAACAGCTATCCCTTCCATACTCAAACTTAACAGCATAGATTCACCTTCAATAAACTCTATACAAAAACTTGCGTGATGTGGTAACCTGTTGTCAGGTGGCCCGGTAAGATATATGTGTTTAATCTTTTGAGGTAATTCGTTTATAAGTTTATCTCTCAAACCTGATAAATATTTATTTCTTTCAGACATCTCTTTTTTAGCTAATTCTGCAGCCTTACCTAAACCAACAATACCGGGAACATTTTCTGTTCCCGCTCGACGACCTTCTTCCTGTATCCCTCCGTCAATGAAAGGAATTATTCGTACTCCTTTTCTTAAAAACAATGCCCCAATACCTTTGGGCCCATAAAATTGGTTCCCTGCAAGACTCAAGCAATCAATTCCTGATTTTACTACATCAACAGGTATACTCCCTGCAGCAGTTACGGCATCGATGTGAAATAGCACATCTTTTTCTTTAATGGCCCTTGATATTTCGTTAATAGGCTCTATTGTTCCGACTTCGCTATTAGCATGCATAATAGAAACTAATATAGTTTCTTTTGTAATTGCTTTTGATACATCATCAGGATTAACTACTCCGTATTTGTCTACCGGTACTTGAGTTATTTTGAATCCCAATTTTTCTAAACTTTTTGCTGAGTATAAAATAGACTGATGTTCTATAGAAGAAATTATTATATGGTTTCCTTTCTTTTGATTAGCCAGGGCCAGACCTTTTAAAGCAAAGTTATTTGATTCTGTCCCACTTGAAGTAAAGTATATCTCTTCGGGTTTGGCATTAATAAGGTTTGCAACTCTTTGGCGTGCTTCGTCGATTGCATTTTTAACTTCCTGGCCAAACTCGTGCAAACTTTGCGGATTGCCAAAATTCCCTTTCAAATAAGGGATAATCACTTCTATTACATCATGATGTACAGGCGTACCGGCGATATGATCTAAATAAATTCTTCGATTTTCTTTGGGGTTTGTTTTGCTCATAGTCATCTCCCTCTTTTGTTCATTTTAGAATAATACTCTATCAGATAGCAATCGGTCAGATAACCTATTTTTAAAAAGAAATCAACTGATAGTAATTTTAGAAACATTTTCCTGTTTTTTCTACCGCCATTTTTGTTATACCTCATCCCTAAAATTTTTAAGATGCAGAAAACAGATAAAGCCCGATACCTCCCGGTATTGTAATTAAACTAACTACGTAAGGGTCCAATAATTTTACGGTATTTAAGTCCTTCCGGGGACATGCTATGGGCCGTAAAACTATCTGTACCACTACGGGGTGAAAAACGCCGACTTTTTAAATCTTCTACTTTTCTTTCGAGTTATTTAAATTTTTATTTAGCATATTTATCGGGATTCTTCTTAATTCGTAAAAACTTTACAATATAAAAAAATATGTAATCTCTTTTTTCGGAAAGGAATATATGTGGTGGTATTTTAAAAATTTTTAACTGTGGAAAAAAGAAAGGAGATAAACTCACCCTTCGACAGAGTTTACTCTGAGCAAAGACGAAGTGGCCAGTGCAGGCTTGTTTCTCGAATGGGACTGAAAAAAACTCCCCGGGTAGGTCAATGTTGATAACAAAAATCTTTTTGTTATTCTTTTGTCTTAATTAAAAAATAGAACTCCCCTCCTTATCTTGCTAAACCTTAAAACTTTAAGCTACACTCCCCATGTTTCCTATTTTTAATTAAATTTTTCTATATCGGGTACTTCTGCCCAAACCAATTCGTTCGATCCTTTTAAGGCGTAAAAGCATATTTAATGCCTGATTTACTGTAGGACGAGCGATTTTTGTCTTTTTCCCTATCTCCCCCGGTGAAGCCTCCTCTACAGATTGTAAATAGTTCCATATCGCTAATTGTTTAACAGATAATAGTTTTTCGACATTTTCTTTAGAAAGCAATTCCACGGCCATCTTAGATTGTTTAAATATAACCGAAAAAAAGAAGTCAAGCCAGGGAACTATCCTGGACTTTTTAGTCTTTAGGGTTTGCTGGCTCTTTCGCAAAGCCATATAATAATCCGGTTTATTATCTT
>JAGLHV010000291.1 GCA_023143305.1 bacterium
CAAAACATATTTTACCTTTATTCTTTTTGTCTTGAATTTTGGATTTGGATATTAAAATTTAGTGTTTGAAATATTGTAGGAATTATAATGCCTGAAATTTTACTAATGGTTTTAGGGAGGATTAGTTAATGCGTATTCTTTATATGGGAACACCGCAAGACGCAGTTCCCTTTTTAGAATTTTTATTACAAAAAGAAGAGGTTGTCGGGGTTGTTACCCGTCAGGACAAGCCTTGCGGCCGGGGATATGTAAAAAAAAATCCTCCGGTGAAAGAATGTGCGATTAAGCATGATTTATCGGTTTTTCAACCGGGAAAAATTAAAACAGATGAGTTTTTAGGGGAAATGCAAAAACTGCAGCCGGATTTAATTATAGTTGTTGCTTATGGAAAAATTTTACCCAAAAGAATTTTGAATTTACCTCCGCAGGGCTGTATTAATATCCATTTTTCTCTTTTACCGCAATATCGCGGTGCTTCTCCGGTCCAGTGGGCGATTATAAAAGGCGAAAAGATAACGGGTGTAACGGTAATGTTTATGGATGAGGGAATGGATACAGGTGAAGTTATTTTACAAAAAGAAGTAGTTATTGAGCAGAAGGACGATGTTGTATCTTTAAAAGAAAAACTTATTAAAGCGGGGTGTATGCTTTTAGAGGAAACAATTAATCTGATAAAACAGGAAAAAATTAAAAGCCTTCCTCAATCAGGACAGCCATCATATGCTTCTCTTTTAAAGAAAGAAGATGGTGAAATTTGTTGGAAAAAAAATGCTGTTGATATTAATAATTTAGTACGGGGTTTAACCCCGTGGCCGGGCTCATATATAATTACCCGGGAAAAAGAAGGAAATCAAAAAATTTTAAAAATAATGGAAACAGAGCTTTGTAAAGTAGAAACTAAAGATGTTTCTTCTTTTATGCCGGGGCAGATTGTAGAGATTAGAAAACATAAAGGGGCTGTAATTAAATGCGGGAAAGATGTTTTGTTGGTGGGAAAAGTGCATCCGGAAAATAGAAAAGTAATGAATTGCTATCAGTATCTTCAGGGTAAGCATTTGAAAGAAGGGGATTATTTAAAATGAAGGATAATATCGAACTAAACGAAGAATTCATAAAAGCGCTTCATTTACTGGAAAAAACAAGCAGGAATGTGTTTATTACCGGGAAAGCAGGAACAGGAAAATCCACCTTGCTTGATTATTTTCGGAATACTACCAAGAGAAAAGTAGTGGTTCTTGCTCCTACCGGTGTTGCGGCGGTAAATGTTAGAGGAGAAACAATTCATTCTTTTTTTAGGTTTAGGTCCAATGTTAATTTAGAAAGAATTAAAAAGATTAAATCTAAAAAAGCCCGTTCTATTTATTGCGAAATAGATATAATTATTATTGATGAAATTTCTATGGTAAGAGCGGACCTCCTGGATTGTGTGGATAAGTTCTTGAAGTTAAACGGAAAAAATTCCCATTTGCCATTTGGCGGGACGCAAATGGTTTTTATCGGTGATTTATATCAACTTCCTCCGGTGGTATTAAGCAAAGAAAAAAATGTTTTTAAATCTTATTATAAAAGTTCTTATTTTTTTTCTGCTAAGGTTATTGATAATTTTAAAATGGAATTTATGGAATTACAAAAAATATATCGTCAGCAGGATAAAACCTTTATCGATATATTAAACAGTATTCGGAACAATACTATTACTCCCCAACATTTAAAAATGCTTAACAGCCGGGTCGAACCTGATTTTAAAATGGAAGAAGGTAATAGTTCTGTTTACCTTACTTCTACCAATAGGTTAGCTACAAAGATAAATCATAACCGGTTAAATGGGCTAAAATCGGAATTATATGTTTATGAAGGAGACATTGAAGGTGAATTTGATAAGAAATACCTGCCTACCGATTATGAATTACAGATTAAAGAAGGAGCACAGGTTATACTACTTAATAATGATGCTTTTGGTCGTTGGGTAAATGGAACGATAGCTAAAATTGTAGCAATAAAAAAAGAAGTTGGGGGAGTAGCAGATACTATTCTGGTGAAACTTCCCGGAGGGAACATAGAAAAAATTAATCCTTATAAATGGGAATTATTTCATTTTGAATTTA
>JAGLHV010000292.1 GCA_023143305.1 bacterium
AGCATAATAACATTACAACCTGCCCTTAGTCCTGCTGCCTGCCCTTTTTGCGGGTCAATTGTAGCTAAAGCCGTTGTTGCCGGAAGATGAGTATTTTTAGTTAAAATACGGGTTAATGCCAGAATTTTCAAAGTCAATCTTAACTTCCCTGACGGAAAATTTCCTAACGGGGTTTCTCCCTGAGGAACAAAAGGACCTATTCCTGCCATATCCAGGTGGTATTTTTTTGAAAATAAAATCTCCTCAACCAAATCATCCAGTGTCTGTCCGGGAAGGCCGACAATACACCCGGCACCTACCTGAAAATCCAACTTTTTCAAACAATCCAAAATTTTTAATCTGGCAGATAAATTCTGACCCGGATGTAACCGCTGATAAAGTTTAGCGTTCATTGTCTCTGTCTTAAGCAAGTATCTATCCGCCCCGTAATCTCTAAAAGCTTTATATTCTTTTAACGGCCTTTCCCCTATAGACAGGGTAATTGCTACTTTGGGGTATTTTTTCTTAATCTTACCAATAATTTGCCCAATCATTTCCCGGGTATAATAAAAATCATCCCCGGATTGTAAAACTATTGTTTTTATTCCTTTTTCTATTATTTTAAAGGCGCAGGTTATTATTTCCTCCGGCTGCATTCGATAACGTTTTATTTTTTTATTATCCCTTCTTAACCCACAATACAAACAATTACGGACACAAAAATTAGAAAACGCAATAATTCCCCGGATAAAAACTTCTTCCCCGCAATATAATTTTCTTGTTTCATCTGCTTCGCTTAACAGGGAAGATATTTTATTACTTTTAAGATATTCCAGAATTTCTTTTTTTTTCATTTGAAAATACTCCTTTGTCATTATCCGGCTTGACCGGATAATCCAGTCCGGATTGCCCAATCAAGCCTGTTCTCAACTTGATCGAAAATCGGACAATGACATTAGTAATACATTTTTATTTAGATTGGTAAAAAACAAAGTCCTTCATAAACGTTTCATTTTAAAAAATACCTCACACTTTGCTCAAAACCGGTTTTTGCCTGATAAGGAGGAGTAAAATCTAAAGATTTAATTTTTTCTATACTGTATATTCTATCTTTAAGAAAAAATTTTATTCCCCTGCGTAAAAAAGGAATTCTTAAAAATACCGGTTTTAGAACCGCAGGAACATTCCAGGCAGGAGAAACCCCGGCAACATTAGTTATCGTATCAAAAATTTCTTTCACACTCAAAACTTCATTGTCCGCTATAAAAAAAGTATCTTTTAAAAATTCTTCTTTTTTAACCGAATAAAGCATCAATTCTACTACATTTTTTATATATCCCAGATGTAGTTTTCTTTTTCCTTCATCAACTAAAGGTAATAACCTATATTTTAACAAAAAACAAAGAAGTTTTAATAAATGCGGCTCTTCCTCTCCGTAGATCATACAAGGCCTTAGAATTACAACCCTCAATCCGTTTTTTCGAAATTCCAATACTTTTTTTTCTGCCTCTATCTTTGATTGGCCATAAAAGCCCGTTGCATTATACGGTAAATCTTCGGTTAAAGGAATTTGCTTATTCCCACTTACTACCGCTATAGAACTTAAATAAACCATTCTCTCTACTTTTAACTGCCCGGCTAATTTACAAATATTTTCTGTTCCTATAACATTTACTTCCTTTAATAATCTTTTTTTATTCCCCACATATCCGGCACAGTGAAAAACAATATCTATTTTTTCTTTTTTTATTTTATCCAGAGTGTCTTCCCGGGCAAGGTCGGCATAAATCAATTTTACCCCAAAAGGCTTTAACCTTGCGGCTTTCTTTTCATTCCTTACCAGGCAAAAGATATTTTCATATCCTTTACGCTGAGCCAATTCCTTCACTAAATTTCTACCGATAAACCCGGTAGCTCCGGTAACTAAAACATTCATTTTTTCCTCCCGTTATTAAAAAACGTAATGTCAAAAATGTTTTATTTTTTGGTAGTCGCAGGCTTTAGCCTGCGGAAAATCTCCGACGATAACACACCCTAAAGGTTGCGGCTACCACATGAAAATCTTAATTATAACACAGTCTGTTCGCAGGAATGACAATAAAGGTAAAAAAGAT
>JAGLHV010000293.1 GCA_023143305.1 bacterium
CAAAAAAGAGCAAAGTAGAATTAGTTTCCTTTTAGACAATGGGCAATACTTGAATTTTTGTGATTGGCGCCTTTTTGGCGAAATGCATCTGGTGAGAGATGTTAAAAATTTAGGAGGAATTAATAAATTAGGTCCGGAACCTTTGGATAAAAATTTCACTCTGAAAATATTTCATGAAATGATTAAAAACAAAAAGGCAAATATTAAATCTTTATTAATGAATCAAAGTTTTATAGCGGGCATAGGCAATATTTATGCTCAGGAATCTTTATTCAAAGCAAAAATTAATCCCGCGAGAGGTGCCGCGAGCCTTAATTCCGGAGAAATTAAAGAATTATTTTTTTCAATAAGAGAAGTATTAAAGGAAGCAATAAAATTACGGGGGTCTTCAATTAATACTTACCTGGATTTAGAAGGGAATAAAGGAAAAATGGGGGAACGGCTTCAAGTATATGGTCGGAAAGGAAAGATGTGTTTTAAATGCATGTCCATGCTTAAAGGGATAAAAATAGCAGGAAGAGGAACAGCTTTTTGTCCAAATTGCCAGAAATAAAAAAAAGAGAGATTTATATTATGCTTGTAGTTGGTCTAACCGGAGGTATAGGCAGCGGAAAGAGTACTATCGCCGGAGAATTTAAAAGATTAGGGGCATATATTATCGATGCAGATAAAATTGCACGAAAAATACTTTCTCCACAAACAAATGCAGGGAAGAAAATTGTTAATTATTTTGGTAAACAAATATTATATAAAAGGAACGCAACAGTTTATATAAACAGAAAAAAATTGTCCAGAATAGTTTTTTTCGATAGAAAAAAGCTAAAGAAATTAAACGAATTAATGCATCCTTTAATAATTAATCAGATAAAAAAAGAGATTAGAATATTAAAACGAAACACTAAATTACCGGGACAGATAATAATGGTGGATGCGCCCCTTCTTTTTGAGACAGGGTTAAATGTTTTTATGGATAAAATAATAGTAATTAGTGTTTCGCGGGCTTGCCAAATAGAAAGAATAAAAAAAAGAAACGGATTAAATAAAAAAGAAATTCTACAAAGAATAAATAAACAATGGCCGTTGAGAAAAAAAATAGAGTATGCTGATTATCTTGTTGATAATTCGAAAAACAGGCAAAAAACAAGAAAGAAGGTGGAACATGTTTGGCAAAAATTATTTAATTTAGAGTAAAGTGTTGAAAAATGTTTTTTTGTGAGGTTTATTTGTAGTAAAAGTAAATTTGGTTTGAGTGAAAAGAAATACAATACGGAAAAATTTGGAAAGCAGTTTATTTTATAAAAAAAAGAAGGAGGTTTTTATGAAAACGGTAGATAATATGACTTTGGATATTACCCATTTAGCCAAAATGACGATGAATCAGTTAATAACAACTGCTAAGAGTTTAGGTGTCGAGAGTATTGGTAGTTTGAGGAAACAAGAATTAATTTTTAAAATACTGGAAAAACGGGCGGAGAAAAACGGTTTACTTTTTGATGAAGGGGTTTTAGAAATATTACCCGATGGTTTCGGGTTTTTGCGGTCACCAAATTATAATTATTTGCCGGGTCCCGATGATATTTATACTTCTCCGTCACAAATAAAGAAATTTGCTTTACGCAAGGGGGATACTGTTTCAGGGCAGGTTCGTCCTCCCAAGGAAGGAGAAAGATTTTTTGCCTTGCTAAGAGTCGAGGCAGTCAACGGAGAAAATCCGGATAATCTTAGAGAAAGAGTATTTTTTGACAACTTGACTCCTTTGTATCCGGAAGAAAGGTTTGTCTTGGAAACCACAAAAAATGAAATTTCTACCAGAGTAATGGATTTGATTGTTCCTGTAGGTAAAGGGCAGAGGGGGTTGATTGTTGCTCCGCCTCGGACCGGAAAAACTATTTTGTTACAAAAAATAGCAAATAGTATAACGACTAATAATCCGCACGTTAATTTAATTGTTTTATTAATTGATGAAAGGCCGGAAGAAGTCACGGATATGCAGCGTTCGGTAAAAGGAGAGGTTATTGCTTCTACCTTTGATGAATCTTCTGATAGACATATTCAGGTAGCAGAAATGGTTATAGAAAAAGCAA
>JAGLHV010000294.1 GCA_023143305.1 bacterium
CTAATTTTGAGTTGAAATATTTAAAAGATAAAAAAGCAGAAGCAATAATTTTGGCCTGTAACGAAATTATAGCAGGAAAATTAAGCGAACAGTTTCCTTTAGATGCCTTACAGGGAGGGGCAGGTACTTCTACCAATATGAATATTAATGAGGTAATTGCTAATCGGGCAATAGAAATATTGGGAGGGGAAAAAGGAAATTATGCTCTTGTTGACCCATTAAGAGAAGTAAATTTACATCAATCTACTAATGACACTTATCCTACTGCTTTGAAGGTTGCTGTTATTTTAAAGATACGTCAATTAGCGGCTGAAATAGCTAATTTGCAAGGAGAATTTCAAAAAAAAGAGAAGGAATTTGCTGCAATAGTAAAAATGGGAAGAACAGAGCTGCAATTAGCAGTTCCATTGACTCTGGGAATGGAATTTTCTGCTTTTGCTCAGGCTTTTGCCCGCGATAGATGGCGTATGTTTAAATGTGAGGAACGCCTGCGGGTAGTTAATTTAGGGGGAACGGCAGTAGGAACCGGTTTAACTGCTCCCCAAAATTATATTTTTCTGGTAATTGAAAAGTTAAGGGAAGTTACTCAATTGGGTTTAGCACGCGGGGAAAATTTAGTGGATCAAACCGCTAATACTGATGTATTTGTTGAGGTATCGGGAATTTTAAAAGCACATGCCAGTAATTTAATTAAAATCGCTAATGATTTGAGACTGTTGCATCTTTTGGGAGAAATAGAATTACCGGCAGTACAAGTAGGGTCATCGGTTATGCCGGGAAAGGTTAATCCGGTGGTTTTAGAAGCTGTAATTCAATCCGGGATGAAAATAGTCGCTAATGACTATATTATTAGCGAAGTGAGTTCAAGAGGGACATTTCAAATTAATGAATTTATGCCTCTTCTAACTTTTGCGGCATTAGAGTCATTAGATATTTTAATTAATAGTAATCAAATGTTAGCAAAACATATCAGAGAGATAAAAGCAAATGCCTTAAAATGTAAGCAATATTGTGATCAGAGCACGACTCTGATTACCGCTTTTATTCCTTATATAGGATACGAAAAAGCAAGTCAGTTGTTGGAGGAATTTTCTATTTCCCCAAAAAATAATTTGTGGGAATTTTTAGGAGAAAAATTGGGAAAGGATTGGGTGGAACAAATTCTGTCTCCGTATAAACTTACTGCCCTGGGATATAAAAACAATGGACAAAACACCTAAATCATTAAGATTACAAATCGGTTTGTTTGGCCGGACTAATGTAGGTAAATCTGCTTTTCTCAATATGGTTGCCGGTCAGGAGGTAGCCATAACCTCTACTGTTCCCGGAACGACTACGGATGTAGTAGAGAAAACAATGGAGCTTTTGCCTTTAGGGCCGGTGGTTTTTTTAGATACTGCCGGGTTTAATGACTTATCAACACTTGCTCAATTAAGAATGGAAAAAACCAGAAAGGTATTTAACCGGGCGGATGTTATTTTACTGGTAGTTGAACCGGATATATGGAACGAATATGAAGAAGATATTTTAAGTCAGGCGGAGAAAAACAAAATACCGGTTATTATTGTAGTCAATAAGATTGACTTAAAATATCCTGATGATTTATTTATAGAAAAAATTAAGGAAAAAACAAAAATTTTTATCCTTTGTTCCAGTATTAAATTGGAAAACAGAGATGATTATGTAAATGAGTTAAAACGATGTTTAATGGAAATCTGTCCGGATGATTTTTTAAATCCACCGGCTTTAATAGGGGATTTATTACCTTCCGGAGGATTGGCTATATTAATTGTTCCTATAGATTTGGAGGCACCCAAGGGAAGGATTATCTTGCCCCAGGTGCAAACAATCAGGGATGCTCTGGATAATGATGCTGCCTGCTTAATTGTTAAAGAGAGGGAATATGCTCACTTACTGGATAATTTAAAAAATCCACCGGATATTGTAGTCTGTGATTCCCAGGTGGTATTGAAAATGATGGCTGATACGCCTAAAAATATAAAATGTACGACTTTTTCTATTCTTTTTGCCCGCTATAAATCCAATTTAGTGGAGGCGGTAAGGAATGTTTTA
>JAGLHV010000295.1 GCA_023143305.1 bacterium
TCTTCAATTCCCGCTTTTTCCATTTTTATTCTTACCTTTTCATTATATTTTCTAATAATTCCCCTGTTTTGCGGAATATCTTTTATGAATATAACTGCTACCTCATCAAAATAAATTAATTTCCAATCATTTATTAACAAAAAAATTTCAGTCAAAGGAGTTTTTGCGGGCCAGAGGATAAAATTTATTTTATGTTTTTTAAATTTTTTTTCCCATCCCATCGAAAGTTTCCAAATAGCACTATAATCGGTTAAAAACTTATCTCCGTAAGCCTGAGTTCTTCCATCTATAGATACTTTCCATTCCGGATAAAGAGAATAAATTAAATACCCCCCCCAATTAAAAGAATTAAACATTCTCCCGGGCAAATTGTTTTCTTTAATAAATTCTACTGCTCCCAGGGGAAAGTATTTTATATCTACACAAGATTCGAATTTTTTGTTTTTTAGAAAACTACACCCAATTACCCCAATCAAAAGTACTAATAGAAACCCATTAATAAAAGGATATGTTTTTTTTAAAAATTTATCTATAAAATTTTCAGATACATCTATTTGAATTTTATTTTGTACCAAATTTTTACTTTTTTTAAAATATATAAGAAATTCCCCTAAATAGCGGCCCAACATAGGAGCCATGACAATAGCCCAAAAAGGTAAATCACGAAGAGAATAGAATGCCTGATAAGTAAACGCTGAAAAAAGAACTAACTCAACGAAAGAAGGCCTTTTCTTTGCTACAGAAAGGGAAAATATCAAAAGAAATAACATTATTTCAAAAAACATAGGAATGATAGAATGAAAGTTGGGCGACTGGAGTTCGGTAATATTTTCTCTCGCCCAGTGTTGACCGAAAAGTCGAATTACTTCCCAAAATATACGATAGGTATAAGGATTAATAAGACAAACAAACAAACTAACCGCTATTATTTTAAATAGCACTTTCCGCTTTTTTATTTCTTCTTCTTTATTCTCACCGGACAAAAACCAACTTCGAAAAGCACTACCTAACAAATGTACCAAAACTAAAAAGAAACCTATCACAAAATAAACATGTAAGTTTACCCAAAAAAGCATTATTAAAGGAATAAACCAAAGTATTTTTTTTTCACCGTTACTTTCAAATTTATGCAGGATATAGACAAAAAAAGCAGTAAACAGAAAAGAAAAAAGTTGAGGTCGCATCACCCAGGAAGACGAAGAAACAAACGCCATTAAAAGAGTAATCACGATTGAGAGATTAAAATTTTTATATGACGACTCATAGGTTGTTTTAAAAACTATTACAAAAGTACTTAGCATTAAACACGTTTTTAAAATAAGCAGCCAGTTAAAACCTATTATGCTTACATAGTAAAAAATTATTTCTGTTAGCCAACTATAAGCAATCCAAAAATGAGACGGAGCACTATGAGAAAAAATATTACGGTAGGGAAAGACTTTTTGAGAAACAATATATTGCCCGGTACGTAAATGCCACCAAAGGTCTAAAGATCCTATTTTTCTTAAACTCAAATAAGCAACAAACCCAAAAAGATAACTAACTAATAAATATTTTGTCTTAAATTTATAAAAAATACTCGTTCTTTCTTCCAGTTTCATTATTTTAAAATTTAGTTTTCAAAAGTTTTCTTTTCTCCTCATTTAAATTATCTTTTTTATTCCGATTCAATTACAACTTTAATTCCACCCAGTTTGGTTAGTGCTATATTATAAAACAAACTGATTAAAACAGCTACTATAGAAGTAATTATACTAAAAATTACTGCGTAAAGAATTATAGCCAAAAACCCAACTAATATCCCGCCGGCTGTCAAGCTTTGCGTAAATAACGCATAAACAAAAGAGATTATTCCAATTACCAATCCTAACATAAAAAAGACAACACTGCTACATTTAACTACTGAACTGCTTTCTATTTTTTTTAATTTTATTAACATTTTTTAAAAATTTAAAAACCTCCTTTTTTTTATTACCTTATAGTATATTTTCCAAAACAACTATTGTTTTTGGACCTCTTTCTTCTTCATTAGCTAAAGTTAAGATACTTACTCTTTTTTTGCCTGAA
>JAGLHV010000296.1 GCA_023143305.1 bacterium
CGTTTTATTCATATCTTACATCATCTAAATAAAAAGTAGCCCCTCCGGGATTATCTCCTTTACCAATTGAAAAGGAAAGTCCGCTAATAATATTAGACATATCTTTTCCGCTTAAATCAATAGTATATTGTTTCCATTCTTTAGTACCTACTATCGGACCATGACTTCCTTTAGCCGTATCAGAAGAGACAGAACCATCCATTATTCCCCCTACGGTAAATCCCCCTATTCTTTCTCCTCCTTTTTCACCTCTTAACCAAAAAGTAAACTTTGTTGCCCCTGCTAAATTGAAACCACCCTTCACAGTTCCCCAGTTATTCGCCGGTTCCTGCCAATAAATACCGGCCCAACCATTAGGTCCTTTTGCCGAATAAGAAATTTTAAAAGAAGTTCTTCCGGAATGAGGTTTTACCGGATAGGCACCATCTATTTTTAAATCACTTATATCTCCCATCCAACCGGAAGGACAATAATGGTTACTCATAGAACCTTCCTCGGTATAAATATAAAAGGGTTTAAAATTAGAAGACCTGACTTTAGAAGCAGAAGTTTTTACTGTGGAAACTGCTGCTGTATCTCTCTTTACCGATTTTTCTATCGGCGTGCAAGCAAATAAAATACCTCCAATCATTGTACTGGCAACGACATAAACTAAACTCTTTCTCATTTCTTCCTCCTCTTTATTATTTTAAACTTCTGTCAAAAACTAAAACAACTTATTATAGGCTAAAACAAATTGCTTCGTCCCCTGCAATTGAAAAACCAAACCCTCTTTTTCCTGCCTTTTAGCATTGGTGGTCGAAGAAGAAGCAAATAAATAAGCATCTATTACGCCCCATGTCCAAACAGCTGCCGTTACATATCCACAAATTCTACTGGTATCTAACTGTTCACTATACTCATCGTATAAATCATCATCTATAAGACCTCTATCTCTTCTATCCTCATACTCACTATAAGTATTATTGGCTTTACTATACATAAATACTGCTGCAGTTATACCTGCCAGTGCCGTCGTAGTAATAATATACCCTTTTGTTTTTTGCTGATTAAAAAATTGTCCCCAACCAGGTAGTAATAATGACCGTAAAGAAGCATTTATGGGAGTCTTAGCATAAAAATCAAATCCTTCCTGTGTCTTCCATTTATCCTGAGCAAACGCTTTTGCCGGTAATAGAAGAAAGCTAATTATTACCGTTGAATACAATAAAATTAATTTCTTTTTTATCTCTTTCCTCAATATCCACACTCTTTTTTCACCTCCTCTCTTATTTCTTTTAAAATTCAACTATCTTTGTTTTTTGTCTTTGTCTATGGACTGTCGACTATGGACTATGAACTAAATCTTAATTTATAACTATTTAACATACCTGATATCATCCACATAGACAAATCCTCCGGTCCCCGGGATATCTCCACCGCTATAACTAAAAACTATACTAAAATATGCTGTTATGCTGGTTAATTGCTCTATATCAATTTCATACTGTCTCCATGTATTGGTAAGGCTTGCTACTTCTACTTTTCCCCCATGAGGTCCGGTAAAAGACACTTTGGTATTAACAGACAAAGCACCTTTAGCCCAAAAAGTAATTTTTGTATATCCCCCGGGAGTAAAATCTTTATAAGTAAAGCCGTCTTCGTCTACAATCAAAGATAAAGCACAGTAATAATGTTGCATCCCATTAATTTCATAATCGTAAACATCTTGTCCTGTCCAGGAATATTTCATACACATATATCCTTGAGGAGGACTCTGGTCGGCAACCCGAAAATCCGTTTCCTGTCCTTGCGGACCGGTCAGATAGGTTATACCACCCACCCCTCTCAAATCATCATCGTAAACCACCCAATCCCCCCATGTTGTATTTCCCAACGACTCATCTAATGTAGGATTGGTCAGTTTATTTAAAGGATTTAATTCACATCCCACCATAAAAATAAGCGGCAAAAGATATATATACTTAAAAAATTTTTTGTTTATTTTAAGATAAGATTTCATCTTCTTTACTCCTGATTTTCTAATTTAAGGATAATTATTTCTACCCTTCTATTCTTAG
>JAGLHV010000297.1 GCA_023143305.1 bacterium
TCAATTATCTCTCTAACTCCGCCGTCACCTCCCTTTTTAGTTGCTACATAATCAACTATTTCTTTCACTTCCTTAACCCCATTAACTACACTACAGGATATCCCCACTCTTTTTAAAACCGGTATATCCTGTAAATCATCACCTATATACATTACTTCTTCATTTTTTAAATTTCTTTTTTTTATGATTTCTTCATACGCTATTATCTTTATCGGATTGTCCTGATATATTTCATCAAATCCTAATTCTTCTGCCCGCCTTTGAACTGCCTGGGACTTTCTACCGGTAATTATACCCAATAATATTCCGCTTTTTTTGGCCATACTAATACCCATTCCATCGTGAACATTAAACTTCTTTATTTCCAAAGAATCATTGCCGTAAATAATTTCTCCGCTGGTTAAAACACCATCCACATCAAGAATAAGCATTTTTATTTTTCCGGCTCGTTTTATGAATTCACTTTCCCCCACTTTTTTTTAATGCCTCCCGTATAGCAAGTATTTGTTTAAGCAATTCCGGCAACAAATCCATAGGCAACATACTTGCTGCATCACATTTAGCAATTTGCGGTTGTGGATGAGTTTCAATAAAAACAGCATCACATCCGGCTGCTACAGCTGCCCGGGTTAAATGCGGAATAAATTGAGGCACACCACCCCGGGAATCACTACTGGAAATCCCATAAATTCTAATTATATGTGTAGAATCAAAAACCACCGGATAACCAAGATTCTGCATAATAGGAATAGCACACATATCGGAAATAAGACGATTATAACCGAAACAAGATCCTCTTTCGGTAAGAAGAATTTGCTTATTACCCACACTCTCAATCTTTTTTACCGGACTAATCATGCTTTCCGGAGCAAGAAATTGTCCCTTTTTAACATTCACTGGCTTTTGGGTTTTTGCCGCTTTTAGTAATAAACTTGTCTGTTGACAAAGATAGGCAGGTATTTGAATAATATCCAGAACTTCAGCAGCTAAATCTACATCTTCCCGGCGATGAACATCGGATAAAACAGGAATATTATATTTTTCTTTTATTTTAAGTAAAATCTCTAAGCCTTTTTTTAAACCAGGGCCTTTATACGACTTTTCCGAACCACGATTATCTTTTTCATAAGAAGCTTTAAAAATAAAAGGCATTCCATATTCATCAGATAAATCAACCAAAGATTGTGCAATTTCAAAAACAATTGATTCCTCCTCCATTACACAAGGACCGGCAATCAATGCCAGAGGATTATCTCCCCCAATTTTAATGTTATTTATTTTTACTTCTTGCATAAAACAACCCTCAAAATATCTATATAATAGGTTGTATTATATCAACCTTTATCCCCTTTGTCAATATAGTAAATCAGGGAAATAACCGGCTATTATTTTGAAATTATTTTTTTTTATTTTTAGCTATCCAGATTGTTTAATATTCGCAATATAAAAACAGTAATCAATACTACACATCCTGTTTGAAAAAACTGAACAGGAATTCCTATAATAGCTAAAAACACAGATTGGTTAATTAAGGAAGCAGGAAAATATTGTATTCTGGGAACAAATAAACCGGTAAGAAAGCCATAAAGCAAAAAATATATTGCCAGATTAATTAGATTTACAGTACAATGCTTTTTAAATTTAGAAATTTGAAAAAAAACAGCACAAGCACTTAATAATGCTGCAGGAAAACAAATAAAATAACTACTATAGACTTTACAATAAATCCACCAATTTCTACTATTGAAAATATTAAATTCCAGAAAAATAAAAGGTAAAATACAAAAAACAAATAAAACTAACAGTATTATAGCTTTTAGAAGCTTTTTCTTGTTAATAAATATTAAAATATTTATTCCGAACCCAAAAAGACAAAGAAAAGAAACTATACTTAGCTGTAAATTAATTAGTTTTAAAGCATATAGTATTTTAATTGACCAAAAAGGTTCTTTAATAAAAATTAAAAAATGAATCCAATAAGCAATTCCCTGTAAAATACCAAATGCAGCTAACCACCACAAATTGCTGATTATTACTATTTTACTG
>JAGLHV010000298.1 GCA_023143305.1 bacterium
AGAAACAAGCGTTTTCAAACCGCCTTTTTTAAAACCTCAATTTAATCAATTTAAACTTTCAACTCATATATCTGTTGTCTTTATTCAGTTGTCTATGGACTATCGACTGTGGACTATGGACTATTCTTTTGATATTAGCCTATTTAAGCCTGAATTTGGATTCTTTTTCCTCTTCTCTCTGTATCGCTTTTTTTTTCAAACTTTCCCGTTTGTCATAAAGTTTTTTTCCTTTAGCAACGCCTAAAGAAACCTTCGCCAGGCCTCTTTTATTGAAATATATTTGTAAAGGAACCAGGGTAAAACCACGTTCTGCAACTTTTCCGATTAATTTAGTAATTTCTTTTTTATGCAGTAATAATTTTCTTTTTCGGGTAGCATCATATTTTTTTTTATCCGTAGCAAAAGAATAAGGAGAAATATGCATATTATATAGGAATAGTTCTCCTTTGTCAATACGGGCAAAACCTTCTTTTAAATTAGCTTTACCGGTCCGTAAGGATTTTACTTCGTTTCCGGTTAAAACTATGCCTGCTTCATATTTTTCAATAATAGTAAACATATGAAAAGCAACTTTATTGGTAGCAATATTTTTTACAGATTTCATTTTTTTACCCCAAATCATTTTATCAAACTTTACTTTTTTTTGCAATATATCTTTTTGTTAGTACCCTCTTTTTGAAAGTCAGGATAAATCTTGTCCCTTCTAAATTGAAGACAGGGTAAGATCTTCTTATTTAGTGTTTAAAGAAAGAAATTTGTTAATAGAATAAAACATAAAAAAAGAAAATGTGCCTTTTATTCTGCCTGTAGAAAAGGAGTGTGCTTAAAAATAAATGCCAGAATAAATCTTGACACTTCTGTGAGCTGTTATTAGTTGACAGATTTTTGTTTTTTATGTTATAATCAAAAAAATAGTCGGAAATTTTTTAGTATAGAAATCATTTTGTAATGGTATTTTTTAAGTTTGTAAGATAAATTATATGCAAACATGAGGATAATAATGAAACAAAACAAGTGGAAGTATGGTATTTCTTTGTTTTTGCCTGAAATTAAAGAATTACTTGCTAAAAAAGATTATGAAGAATTAAAAAAATTTCAAAAAGAAATTTATCCTATCGATTTTGCTGAAGATTGGGAAAAATTTTCTTCTTCAGAAAAATATATTCTTTTTCATTTACTTCCTCACGCCCGAATGATTGATTTATTCGAAGAATTGGAATTTGACCAGCAAAAAGAGCTAATAGATAGTTTGCAGTCTCAGGAATTAAAAGAAGTCTTGGATGAAATGGCTTCAGATGAAAGAGCTGATTTGTTTAGAGAACTATCCGAAAAGACTAAAAAGAAACTTTTTGCTGTAATGAAAAAAGAGAAGGTAGAGGATGTAAAAAAACTTCTTACTTATGAAGAAAATACTGCCGGCAGTGTAATGACAACCGAGTTTCTGGAATTAAAAAGAGAGATAACTGCCCGTGTAGCTTTATTAAGACTACAAGAATTTGCCAGCCGGTATAAAATAGAAGATATATCGAATGTTTATATTACTGACGAACAACATCGTTTAATAGGAATTGTTTCCTTACAAAAATTAATTACTGCTCCCAGCACCAATATGTTATTAAAAGATCTTATGTCTGCAGTTCAAATGATTAAGATCAATGTTAACCAGGACCAGGAAGAAGTAGCACGTCTCTTTAGTAAATACGATCTTCTTTCTGCACCTGTAGTAGGGGATGGAAACCAGTTATTAGGAGTTATTTCCATTGATGATGTAGTTGACGTTATAGAAGAAGAAACATCCGAGGATATTTATGGAATGGGTAAAATCAGCAGTGTGCACGATGCAGTACAAATCAATTATAGTCGTGCTTCTGTTTTTGTTTTAGCGAAAAATCGACTTATATGGTTGTTTATTCTTTTAATGATTGAAATTTTTGTTTCCGGAAGATTAATTAAGAATTATTCGCATATGATAGAAACACTGATTATACTTACTTGTTTTATTCCTATGTTAATGGATACCGGGGGCAATGCCGGTTCTCAGT
>JAGLHV010000299.1 GCA_023143305.1 bacterium
CTTCATTGGAGGTTTTGTTTCTTTGTAACCTTGCAAAATTACACTTTAATAAAGTCATAATCAGGGCTTCTTGTTTCTATTATAGTATTTTTCTACAAAGTTTTTTTGTACGCGCACAAGGTCTTTTTCAGGTATAAGAGATAAAAGTTCCCAGCCGATATTCATTGTTTCTACGATGCTTCTGCCATACTTCCCCTGATTAATGTATACTTCTTCGAACTTGTTTGCAAAGTCAAGATACCTTTTTTCTGCTTTTCCCATTCCCTCAGTGCCAATAATTGACTCCAGCTTTTTAGCTTCTATACCACTGGCATACAGAGCGTATAGCTGATCAGCAAGATTTCTATGGTCTTCTCTTGTTTTATTTTCGCCTATTCCCAGGTTCATCAGACTGGACAGGGAGGGCAGAACATTGATGGGCGGGAAAAGTCCCTTTCTATGGAGATCTCTGCTTAGGATGAACTGTCCTTCAGTAATATATCCAGTGAGATCAGGAATGGGATGGGTTATATCATCGTTAGGCATAGTTAAAATGGGTATTTGAGTTATTGAGCCGGGAATACCTTTAATCATTCCCGCCCGTTCGTAAATATTGGCTAAATCACTGTATAAATATCCCGGGTACCCTTTGCGGGCAGGAATTTCTCCTCTCAGTGTAGAAATTTCCCGTAAGGATTCGCAATAATTGCTCATATCAGTAAGAATTACCAATACGTGCATCCCCTGGTTAAAAGC
Organism: bacterium; assembly: GCA_023143305.1. GTDB lineage: Bacteria > CBDUZB01 > JAGLHV01 > JAGLHV01 > JAGLHV01 > JAGLHV01. The sequence continues at coordinate 736 of JAGLHV010000299.1, forward strand.
AAGAAATTCAGCAGCAGTTAAGGCGACCCGGGGAGTAATTAATCTTTTAATTGAAGGAGCATCGGCTAAACTCAAAAATAAAACTATTTTTTCCTGGATTCCCCCTTCTTTAAAACTGTCTATGAAAAATTGAGCTACATCGTGTTTCACTCCCATAGCCGCAAAAACAACTACAAATTTTTCTTTTTCACCAATAATTTTAGCTTGTTGGGCAATTTGTGCTGCCAGTAAATTATGAGGAAGTCCGCTGCCGGAAAAAATAGGTAACTTTTGACCTCTAATTAAGGTATTCATTCCATCAATACAGGAAAGCCCTGTTTGAATAAATTTACAAGGATAATCCCGTGCTGTGGGATTTACCGGCAATCCATTTACATCCATTGTCAAATCAATAATAGGTTTAGGAAGATTGTCTATTGGATTTCCCAATCCATCAAAAACTCGTCCCAGCATATCCCGTGAAACACCTATTTGAAACGGTTTCCCTTTAAATTTTACTTTAACTTTATCTAACGATAATCCGGCAGTACCTCCAAAAACCTCAACTATTGCCATTTTTTCCGATACTTCCAGCACCACTCCTAATTTTTCTTCCCCGGTTTGACTATTGGTTATTTCAACCAGCTCGTTATAACCCACATTATCAACATTTTCAATAAAAATTAAAGGGCCTACTGCTTCATTGATTCCAATATATTCCCTATCCATGTGTTGATTTTTAACTTGCATAAAATGGATCGCCTCCTAATTTATCTAATTGTTTTTCTAATTTATATAGTAATTCATCTAATTTTTCTGTTTCTTCATTAGGAATAGTTAGTTTCATCCGCATTATTTTGTTATAAATTTTAAGTTTTTTCAATCTAATCAAGGGTACTCCTTTTTTTAAACATTCCAATCCCCAGACATAAAACATTACAATAATTTTCAACATTTTAATCTGTTTTCGGGCAACAGAAAACATATCTTCTTTTTCAAATGCATTTTGTTGTAAAAATCCCTCTTTAAACAACTTACAGCATTCTAAAACCAGGCGTTGGGTCTCCGGCAAAACATCAGGCCCTACCAGCTTTACCACTTGTTGCAATTTAGTTTCCCGCTGAAGAAGATCCATTATTTGATTTCTAAGACTTTTCCATTCAGAATCAATATTTAATTCCCACCAATCACCTATATCATCTATATATTCGGAATAACTATCCAACCAGCTAACAGCAGGATAATGACGTCCATTAGCTAAATCCCTGTCCAGTACCCAAAAACAACGCACAAATCGTTTGGTATGTTGGGTTACCGGTTC
>JAGLHV010000003.1 GCA_023143305.1 bacterium
ATTGCTGATTATTACTATTTTACTGTTTTTTCTCCCCCGGAAAAAAAACACTAGACCCGAAATAAAAAAAACCAAACCATAAACAACAAGAGTGACTGATATATTATTTAAAAAAAAAATTGTTATTGGACTCATTGTTTCTTTATCTATTGAATAATAACTATCGTTTATTTTTTTCTATATAAATGTTCCTGCCTAATGTTTTATGATAAGAAGTCCAATTATTATTTTCATTTGAATCTGAATTCATTAATTGTTGAATAGTATTCATTTTAGCATCCAAATCATCAACATAATGAAGAATAACAGCTTCAAGAGTTTGAGGTAATTTAGGAGAACCCCATTCATATTGTCCGTGATGAGAAATAATTAAATGCTCGATTAACATTTGTAAGTCAGCAGGGAAACCGGAAATCGTATTAATTTTTTCCTGAACTATTTTAAAACCAAGCAATATATGCCCTAATAATTTTCCTGCATCCGTATAATCAACAGCGGGAAGTACTGAAAGTTCATCTATTTTACCAATATCGTGCAAAAGAGCCCCGGTAATAAGTAAATCAAAGTTAATTCCGGAAAAATGCGTTTTAGCTAAAAAAGAACAAATTTTTGCTACAGAAAGGGTATGTTCCAGAAGTCCGCCAATATAAACATGGTGAATTTGTTTAGCTGCCGGAGATTGACAAAACTTTTCCTCAAATTCTTTATCTTCGAAAAATTTATCAAGCAATTGCAAAAAATAAGGGTTTTTCACTTCTTTTGAAATCATTCTCAATTCCTGAAACATTTTACTTATATCGTTTTGCGTAGAAAAAATAAAATCAGATACATCCAATTCCTTTAATTCTATCTTTTTAATTTTTTTTACATTTAGTTGAAGCTGTTCCTGATAGGACTGCACAAGAGCTTCAATTTTAACAAAATCATTTTTAGAAAAATCTATTTTTTCTTTATCTTCTTCCCATATCTTTCCATCTATTAAACCTGTTTTATCCTGGAAAACCAAAGAAATATACGGTTTGCCTCTTTTAGTAGTTAATTTTTTTTTAGAACTAACTAAAAAACAATCTATAATAGATTGACCTTCTTTAATATCTTTTATAAAAATTTTTTTTTGCATTTCTTTTCCTTTTTCTTTTCTCTATTTATTAGTTTTGATCAAACCCAACTAAAAACTGATAAACACATTGAGCAATATCCTCACTATAACCACCCTCTAACACAGCAAAAGAAGGCTTCTTCATTAGGGATATTTTCTTTCCAATTTCTTTATAAGTATTTATATCCAAAGATAATCCGGTCAGGCAATCTTTTCTATAAGCATCAAAACCAGCAGAAACAGCAATCAAATCCGGATTAAAATCTCTAATTTTTTTTACTGCTTCTTCCATGATTCTAAGATAGTCTTTTTCTCCCGTACCGGCCAATAAAGGAAAATTTAAGCAATTTTCCCTGGAAACCAATCCTGTTCCCGGATAAATATATTGTTGATGTAGGGAAACATATAAAATCCCTTCATTTCCCAAAAAAATATCTTCTGTTCCATTTCCATGATGGCCGTCTATATCAATTATTGCTATTTTTTTTATTCTACTCTTAATTTTTTTTACTGCTATGGCTATATTATTAAAATAACAAAATCCCCCCAATCTTGTTTTATCGACATGGTGTCCGGGAGGCCTTACTAAAGCAAAAGCCCTTCCTTCTTTTATAGCCAGCTCAGCAGCTTTAATTGCCCCACCGGCAGCAAGTCGGGCATACTTATATATTCCATCAACACACGGTGTATCCGGGTCAAAAAAATCTGCTTTTTTTACCATTTGTAATAATTTATTATTATGAACTAAAAGAATATCTTCCCGGGAACATAATTGAGGATGAATAAATCCAAAAGAATGTTTTTTTAAAAGTAAATAGACATTTTTTACTCTTTGGGCAGATTCAGGATGACTCAAAAATTCATAATTTAAACATTCCTTAGAAAAAATTATTTTCATTTTCTAATAATTTTTTAACCAATTTAAAATAAACAAAAAAATCAATACGGTCAAAAAAGATATTTATCATATAGAAAAGCATAGTTATAAAGCAAGACTTTCTATTAACATTATTCTATCTTTTTCATTAATAGAAATAAATTTTACTCCCAACCCATAATCGCCTTTTTCCTTTTTATCTCTGGTAATCCAAACCACCTTTCCTTTTGCTTTTATAGGATGAGAACTGATGGAAAGAAATATTTCTATAGCTAAACAACTCTCTTGTTGAATTAAATGAGCTAATACATTATCCGGCAAATGAACTGCATTAATCAAAATTCCATCACCACTGAGATTAATTGTTGCAGATTTATATCTTTTTGTATGTTTTCCTATTTTATCACAAATTTTAAACTCTACCAAAACATTTAAATGAGCCCTCTTCCCTTTTCTTCTTTCCACCGCCCAAGAATCATTAGATGTTATTTTCTTTCCCATTTTTTTCCCCTTAACTTAAAAAAAATATTACTAAGATTACTACTTGTTTTCACTCATACTAAAATTTTACAATATTATTCTTTACTCTGTCAATTATTTTCTATAAAGTTATTATACAATTAATGGGATCAATCTTCGATACCCCGTAGCAAGCTGCAGGGTAGTTGATTTACCCGAATTTATAAACTTTTCTTATTTTTTCAATAACATTCCACGTACATCTAAGCCCTTTGGGAAATAAAACCAAATCACCTTTATTAATTTCAATTTCTTCCGTAAAAGTCTTCACCTTTACCTTGCCTTCTAATATATAACAAGTTTCATCGTCGCTATATTCCCAATCAAAAGTACTGGGGTCACATTCCCATAAACTCCATTCATTTACTCGGAGCATCTCCAATTTTTCCTTAGCCGGTTTTTCTACTTTAATCTGAACCATTCTGCCTCCTATTTAAATAAAGGATTGTTAAGAACCCCAGGTAGACATTGTTAAACATAACAAATTTTGATGTTGAGTATTTCTATCTATTAAATCTACTATTTTCATTCTATTTTTGATATTACTTTAAATAATATCTTAGCCGTCAAATACAAATTAATAAGCATTTATTTAAGCTGCAATATTACATAAAAAATTATTGTAGTAAAAATTAAAAAAGTAAAGGTAAAAACAACAGTTAAAATTTTTTTTATTATATAAATTAAAAGGCACAGAGCAACAATTGCTATACAAATTAAGATTATTAAGTTTAAATTCATTATCAGTTCCTTAATTTATTTCTCAAATACATGTGCCCCTAGCAGGATTCGAACCTGCGCTCCTGGCTTCGGAGGCCAGTACTCTATCCAACTGAGCTATAGGGGCTAACAACTTCAAATTCTATTTTTTAACTATTTCTTTTATTATTATTTCAACCTGTTTCAAGGCCTCTTCCAGCTTTTCTTTGTTTTTCCCCCCACCTTGTGCTAAATCTGCTTTTCCCACACCTGCTCCATCAACAATTGTTGTTAATTTTTTTATTATTTTTCCGGCATGCAATCCTTTTTTCACTTCACTGTCTGTGACCACACAAATTAAAAACGGTTTATCATCGATTATACTACCTAAAACAATTATTCCCTTTTTTAACTCGTGCTTTAATTTGTCTCCGTAATTTCTTAATTCTTTACTATCCTCCGCCTCCATTTTATAACTCAACACATTTATTCCGCTAATCTTTTTAACTTTATTTTTTATTAAATCAAGTGCTTTAAAATTAAATATTTCCCCCTTCATCCGTGATAATTCTTTTTTCAAATGCTCATTCCTTTTAACAATTTTTTCTACCTGTACATTAAGCATATCGGAAGGAACTTTTAATATATTAACAATACTCAACAAATTTTCTTCTTTTTCTCTAATAAATTGATATGCTGCCGCCCCGGTTAATGCCTCAATTCTTCGTACCCCGGCAGCTATACTTGTTTCATTAATTATTTTAAATAATCCAAGTTCTCCTATTGCATGACAATGAGTCCCGGCGCACAACTCAATACTTACTGCATCTTCCGGAGCATCCAATCCTTCGGCGCTAATCATAACTACCCGAACTTTTTCACCGTATTTTTCTCCAAAATGGGCCATTGCCTGCATTTGCTTTGCCTCACCCATTGTAATTTCCGAAGTAAGAACAGCCAGGTTTCTTCTAATTGTTTTATTTACTAATTCCTCTGTTTTTTTTATTTGCTCCGGTGATAAAGCGGAAAAATGAGTAAAATCGAAACGCAAACGGTCACAATCCACCAATGAACCCGATTGTTTTACATGCTTCCCCACAATCTGTCTTAACGCCGCCTGTAACAAATGTGTCGCTGTATGACTCCTCATAATTGCCTTTCTTCTTTCCGGATTAATAAAAGCATCAATGGTATCACCCTTTTTAAACTTTCCTCTTAAAACTTTTGATTTATGCACAATTAATTTACCTAACAATTTTGTGGTATCTAAAACTTCTATTTCTGCCACAATTTCTTTAGCGTTTTCGGCTTTTATTTCTTTTAATATTTTTCCCCTATCACCGACCTGTCCTCCTGATTCTCCATAAAAAGGAGTCTCAGATAAAACAATTTGTACTATATCACCTTTTTGAATTTCATCAATAATTTTGTTATTTTGGTCAACAATCATATTAATTTTTGCCAGCAATTTATTAAAAGAATATCCTCTGAATACGGTCTCTTCTGCTTTTTCATATATTTTACTATATAATTTTTTTTCCTCTTTGTCAGACCCTTTCCACGATTTACTGGCAATTTTTTGTTGTTTTTGCATTTGACTTTTAAATTCTTTCTCATCGATATCAAATTCTTTCTCCCGGGCAATTTCTTTGGTTAAATCCAGGGGAAAACCATAAGTATCGTGCAACTTAAACACTTCTTTACCGGGTATCGTTGTTATGCCTTTTTTCTTCAAATCCACAATTAAACTATTTATCATCTCATACCCGACATCTAATGTTTCCTTAAATCTTTCCTCTTCCATCTTACAAATTTCACGGATATAATCTCTTTTTGAAACAAGAACAGGATAAAAAGAACCCATGACTTCCACTACTTTATCCGTAAGTTTATATAAAAAAGATTGCTTTGCTCCTAATAATTTACCTTCTTTGGCTGCTCTTCGTAAAATACGGCGCAGGACATACCCTCTTTCTTCATTTGAAGGTAAAATTCCATCGTTTATTAAAAATACTATTCCTCTTATATGGTCGACAATAATCCGAAGGGAAACATCGTTACGCTTATTTTTATTATAAGAAACCCCTATTAATTTACAGGCTTCATCCATAATTGGTTTCAATACATCTGATTCAAAAACAGTAGGAACATTCTGTACTACTGCTGATAATCTTTCTAACCCCATCCCTGTATCAATATTTTTCTTTGGTAATGGTTTTAATATTCCATCTTTGTTCTTTTCAAATTGAGTAAAAACCAGATTCCATATTTCTAAATACCGGTCACAATCACACCCGGGAGCACAATCTGATTTCCCACAACCATATTCTTTTCCTCTATCTATTAAAATTTCTGAACAGGGACCACATGGACCGGTTTCTGCCATTTGCCAAAAATTAGAGTCTTTACCTAAACGCACAATTCTTTCTTCCGGCAAAAATTTCCGCCAGATGGAATAAGATTCATTATCTTCTTTATATACAGAGGCATAAAGGTTCGTCTCTTCCAAACCCATTTTCCGGGTTAAAAATTCCCACGCCCAGGAAATAGCCTCTTCTTTAAAATAATTTCCAAAGGAAAAATTCCCGAACATTTCAAAAAAAGTATGATGCCTGTTGGTATACCCTACTTTTTCAATATCACTTGTTCTAAAGCAACGCTGTAAAGAAGCCACTTTAAGAAATTCAGGCTTAGTTTTACCTAAAAACATATCCTTAAAGGGAACCATCCCGGCACTAGTGAAAAGAAGACTGGGGTCGTTTTCCGGAATAAGAGAACTACTAGGATAAATTTTATGTTTTCTTTTTTCAAAAAAATCGAAAAATTCTTTCCTGATTTGAATACCCTTCATTTTTCCTCCCAAATACAGTATTCATTCATTATTTTAGACTATATTCTGTACTTGTTCTTTTAATTTTTCCAACTCATTCTTAATTTTAATTACTTCATGGGAAATCTTATAATTATTTATTTTTGCCCCTATAGTATTTATTTCCCGATTCATCTCCTGGATTATAAAGTCTAACTTTTTTCCTACCTCATTTTCTCCTTTGAAAGTTTTTCTAAAATTTCCAAGATGACTTTTAAAACGAACAATTTCTTCTGTAATCTCCATTCGTTCTGCAATAATAGAATTTATTTGGAATTTTTTTTCGTCATTTTTTTGAGGTTTTTTTAGAAAATCATAAAGTTTACTCATCAATAATTTATTTTCATATTTTTTAAGAGCTTTCGGTAATTGTAATTTAATTTTAGAAAAACAGGAATTAATTTTTTTAGTCCGTTTATCAAAATCATTACTTATGACCTTCCCTTCCTTTTTACGCATCTGCTCTAATTTTTTCAAGGACTGATAAAGTGCAATCTTAATATTATTAAGAAGTTTTTTTGTATTTATTTTTTTCTTTTTTATTTTTAAAATGCCGGGTAGACTCATAAAAAAATCTAATTTTAACTCATCATTTTTTTTTAACATTCCAGCTAATTTTTCTCCTGCTTTTTTGTAATTTAAAACCATATCTTTATCTATTTCTATTTCGTTACAATTAATAGAATCAGCAGAAATTTCTTCGGACAAGTTCACTAAAACATCAATTCTTCCCCTTTTTATTTTTCGTTTTACGATTTTCTTAATCTCTTCTTCAAAAAAAAATAAAAACGACGGCAATTTTACATTTACTTCACAAAAACGGCGGTTTAATGCCCTTACCTCTACTTTACAATTTTCAATTTTTCCCTGGCCAAAACCGGTCATACTTCTAAGCATGTTTTTTTCCTTTTATTGAATTTTTATTTTAACTATTCTATTATCCTCTGGGATGATATTTTTTGTGTAAGGCCTTCAGCCTTTCTCTGGTAACATGAGTATAAATTTGAGTAGTAGAAATATCAGAATGTCCTAACATTTCCTGAACAAAACGCAAATCCGCACCCCCCTCTAATAAATGGGTAGCAAAAGAATGTCTTAAGGTATGAGGAGTAACATTCTTATAAATACCTGCTTTCTTTATATGTTTCTTTACTATCTTCCAAAAACCAGTTCGTGAAAACTTATCTCCACGCTGAGTTAGAAATAAAATATTTTTATCCGGAAATTTTATATTTCTTACTCTTTCAAAATAATTTTTTACCGCTTTTATTGCCTTTTTACCTACCGGAATAATTCTTTCTTTTCCTCCCTTTCCTAAACATTTAACATATTCCATTTTTAAATTAATATCCGATAATTTTAAATTAATTATTTCAGAAATCCGCATTCCCGTAGCATATAATAATTCTAACATTGCACTATCGCGTAATTTATTATCCGACTCTTCGTTACCGTCATTTAAATAATCAAGAAAATTTTCTATATCTTTCCTGCTTAAAACATTAGGAAGATTAAAATCCCGCCTTGGAGTTTTTAAATTAATAGTGGGATCTGTTTTGGTATATCCTTCCATAATCAAAAACCGGTGAAACATTTTTATAGAAACTAAAAATCTAGATAAAGAAGAAACTTTTATTCCCTCTTTTTTTCTCGATTCCAAATAAAATAATATTTCTTTATAGGTCAACAAGAACAAAGAACTTTTTCTTTTTTTTAAATAATCAAGATAATCACTTAAATCGGATAAATAAGCATTCTGTGTATTTTTGGTAAGCCCTTTTTCAAAAGTTATATAATTAATAAAAGAATCTAAGAAATTTTTCATTTTTCTAAAAGATCCTTCAATACTAAATTATTTTTTTTCTCTTCACCTAATGAAGAAAATGGACCATGTCCGGGAAGAATAGTTAAATTATCATCTAATCCTAATATCTTTTTCTCTAGAGACTTTCGTAAATCTTCTTTATTTCCTCCCGGAAAATCGTATCTTCCAACAGAATCTTTAAATAGAGTATCCCCGGTAAAAAGAACATCCTGACCTAAAAGACAGATTCCCCCCGGTGTATGCCCCGGGGTATGAATTACTTTCAATTTCTGCATGCCAAATTTTATAATTTCACCATCTACCAACTTCCTGTCTACCGAAAAAGAAAGAGCTAATTCCTGCTGAACAAAAGAAAGGTCGTATCTCCCCATTTCCAGCATGTCTGCATCTTCTTTATGAATTAAAATTTTCGCTCCTGTCGCCTTTTTTATCTCCCTGTTTGCTCCCGTATGATCAATATGTGCATGGGTATTTATAATATATAATATTTTAAATTTTTCCTCTTCAATGAGATCTATTATTTTTTGCGCCTCATCCCCCGGATCGACAACTACCCCCTCTAATGTCTGATCACAGGCAAACACATAACAATTAGACTGTAATTGACCTAATGTTAAAAATCTAAGCATTTTTTGCTTTACCTCTCTTGTTTAATGCATTTTCTTACTTTTATCATGTTTGTCCATTAATTTTTCTTCTATTTCTTTCATCAATTTAATATTTTCTTTTAAAGATTTTTTTGCATTTTCTTTTCCCTGTCCCAGTCGCTCACCGTTATAAGAAAACCATGTTCCCCCTTTATTAATAATTCCATATTCAACACCCAATTCTAAAACACAACCTTCTTTAGAAATTCCTTCCCCATAACTCATATCAAATTCTGCCTGGCGAAAAGGAGGTGCAACTTTGTTTTTTACCACCTTAACTCGAATTCTCGCACCGGTTACCTGACTATCATCTTTTATCTGGGCAATTCTACGAATATCCAATCTTAAAGAAGAATAAAATTTAAGCGCTCTACCACCGGTTGTTGTTTCGGGATTACCAAATACAATTCCAATTTTCTGCCTTAATTGATTAATAAAAATAAGAGAAGTTTTAGACTTAGCAATAGTTGCAGTCAATTTCCTTAATGCCTGAGACATCAACCTTGCCTGTAATCCCATATGAGCATCCCCCATATCTCCCTCAATCTCTGCTCGCGGAACCAATGCTGCAACCGAATCAATCACAATCACATCCACCGCCCCACTACGTATTAAAGTTTCTGTAATTTCTAAAGCCTGTTCTCCATTATCCGGTTGGGAAATTAAAAGGTTATTAATGTCCACACCTATTTTCCTGGCATATAGAGGATCCAAAGCATGTTCTGCATCAATAAAAGCGGCTATCCCCCCTTTTTTTTGCGCATTAGATATTATGTGCAAAGAAAGGGTTGTTTTTCCTGAAGATTCAGGCCCAAAAATTTCTACTATTCTTCCTCTGGGAATTCCCCCGATACCAATGGCAAAATCCAATGACAAAGCACCCGTGGAAATAGAATCTATTCCTTTTGTATAACTTTCCTCTCCTAATTTCATTATGGAACCCTTACCATAAGATTTTTCTATCTGAGTTACTGCTAAATTTAAAGCTTTCTCTCTGTCTGTTTGTGTCATTTTACAACCTCCTATTTTGAATTCGTTTATTAAATTATTCTGTATTTTTAAAAATATCTTTATTTCTTGCAATATAGACTAACCCGGAAAAAACAGTTATACCCGCAGTAATAAACATTAACCAGTACGGAATTTTTTTTAAAAATAAATCTAAATAATATTTACTCAGACCTCCGGAATTAAATAAAACATTTTCTATATTACCCACTCTATTTATCCATGCATTTACAATTAATATCAATAGAATAACAATAATCGTTATTATCTGAGATGTTGTTTTAAACTTACCGCTTATAGACGCAGAAATAATTTTTCCCTGCGATACAGCTATAGTCCGTAACCCGGTTATGCTAAACTCCCTGCTAATAATAAAAACTACCATCCATGCAGGTATTCGTAATTCTTCCAATCCTACAAATGAAATAAACGCTGCCGAAACCAAAAGCTTGTCCGCTAAAGGATCCATAAACTTACCAAAATTAGAAACGCAATTATATCGACGAGCAATACGCCCATCATATAAATCAGTAAGAGCTGCCACTATAAAAACAAATAAGGAAAATATACGCGTATACATATTATCGTAAAACATAAAAAGCATAAATAACGGAAGCAAAATAATTCTGATAATTGTTAACTTATTAGCTAAATTCATTGCTTTAATTGTTTTAAAAACATTCTTTACAAAATTAATAATTAACCATATTTTTTTCAACACAAACTCCCTCCAAGTCGTAAATACCTGTTCCTGTTATCTTAATCTGAATAAAATCTCCTATTTTTTTTGCCGCTTTTGAGTAAACATATACAGACCTGTCTATTCCAAAAGCATCTTCTTTTAATCTTGTTTTTAAATAATTTTTCTTATCACACTGGCTTTCAATAACCACTTCTTTTATCTTACCTAATTCTTTTTTGTTTTTTTCACAAAGAATTTTTTGTTGAATATTCATTAATTTCCTTTGCCGTTCTTTTTTAATTTTTTCAAAGATTTGCGGCTTTAGAAAAAATGCCTTTGTTCCTTTTTCCCGTGAATAAATAAAGGACCCTACGTTTTCAAATTTTATTTTCTTAATAAAATCCAAAAGTTCATTAAATTCTTCCTCTGTTTCCCGCGGAAAACCATTAATAAATACAGTACGCAAAGAAATGTTAGGAATCTCTAACCGCAAATAATTAATTAAATCTAAAATATCATTCTTGTTATAATGCCTGTTCATTAAAAATAGAATTCTATCATTTATATGCTGCAAAGGCAAATCAATATATTTACATATTTTCTTATACCTTGCTATTGTCTTTACTAATTCAGCATTTATATGCGAAGGATAAGTATATAATAGTCGAATCCATTTTATTTCTTTTATTTTAGCTAATTCTTTTAAAAGGACAGATAACTTAAATTTTCCATATAAATCCATACCATAAAAAGTAGTATCCTGAGCAATAAGATTTATTTCCTTTACTCCTTTTTCCGATAATTTCCTTGCTTCTTCTAAAATAGAAGCCATTGGCCTGGATTTATATTTTCCTCTTAAAGAAGGGATTAAACAATAACTACACTGATTATTACATCCCTCTGCTATTTTTATATAAGCCATATAAAAAGGTGTAGAAATATAACGAGGAGTTTTTGCATCATAAAGACAACCGGGCATATCAGCATAAATTTTTTTCCTCGCCCTGCCTTCTATTATTTTTACTATTTTAAAAATATCTCCCGTACCAACGAAAAAATCCACTTCCGGTAATTGGCCAATCAACTTATCCTTATATTGCTGAACCATACATCCGGCTACGATTAACAACTTGCATCTTCCATTTTTTTTATACTTAGCCAATTTTAAAATAGTGTCAACTGATTCTTCTTTCGCCGGTTGTATAAAACTACAGGTATTAACTATTAAAATATCTGCCTTATCTAATTTAGTCTCAGAAACAAGTATAAATCCTTTTTTTATTAATAAACCTATTATAATTTCACTGTCTACTAAATTTTTGGGACACCCTAAACTAATTATTCCAATATTTCTCATTCCCTGTCCTTTTCTAAAAATATTTCATTAACTTCTCCTCGTTGTCCGGAAATAATATCAATTGATTCCCCATTAAACTTTACCTTTATCCCGAATATATTTCCAATTCTTATTTTAAACTTTTCTTTCGCTTCCAAAAACATTACTTCATCTTTTTTTATTAAACCTTCATAAGCCAGGTCTCCATCTCCTATGACCCTTAACCAGGTAGCTTCTTCCCCTTTAATTTCTAAATATACTTTTTCCGGTATTTTAATTTGTACCGGCACAACCGCAATTTCTTCTTTGTACGTATTTTCCCGGACAACAACCTTTTTATTTGACTCTGATTTCACCCGAAAAAGCAAAAAAGATAAAACAGTTATTCCCAAAGAAACCCCTACAATTATGCTTATCTTTTTAAGAATAATATTATTTTTTTCCTTTTTATTAGTTTTAGACAAATTATCACGGGAGTTATTTAAATAATCTTTCTCCTGATGAATCCGCCAGTAATTTTTTACCAAATTATCCGCATCCAACCCTAAATATTTACTATAACTATTAAGAAAACCCGTAACATATATTTCCGCAGGAAAAATTTCGTAATTTTCTTTCTCTAAAGCTCTTAAATATTTTTCTCTTATTTTTATCTCTTGTTCAATATCGCTAAAAGAAAGTTGCTTTCCCTCCCGTGCCTCCCGTAAACTATCTCCAATAAATTCTCCCATATTCTCCTCCGAAAAAATAATATTTATTTTATTTTTAAAAACGCACAACTATAATATTTCTATATCTCAAACCTTACTCTAAGAAATCCGATGAATCAAAAACACAAACCCCGCGGGGCATTTTAAATTTAAAAATTTTTTCTTTTACTTTAGTATTAATTTTTACATTTAAAATATTTGAAATAATCAGCATTTCAACAGTCTCGACTTCTATTTTTTCCGGCAACCAGGTAAAATCCGAAACCCATAAAGTTATAGTAAAATTATCAACCTGAGAAGAAACTATTTTCAATAAATAAAAATCCTTTTGTTTCTTAAATAATATTACCTTTCCCGTTTCCACTAAATTTCTTACTGATGTTCCAAAACCCAAACCTAAAAATTCTCCACCTAAACCTAACTTAAGTTTATCATCTTCTAATTTCTGTATACTAACTTGATTATATTCAGGTGAATAAATCCACAATTTTTTTCCGTCGGAAATAACTTTTTGTAAAATATTATCCTCATTATATATAAGGCCATAGATTTTCTTTGGTTTTTGAAAAACAAATTCCCCTTTTACCTTGTAGTTTTCTTCTGTTACTTTTATATTTATTCTCTGATTGAAATCAAATTTAATATTTAAAATTTTAGTTTCGGCAATATCTATATGTTTTAGAACATCTTTTAAGGATAACTCCAACTCTTCAGCCAACAAAACAGATTTAATTCCTAAAAAAACAACAAACAAAAATAATAATTTATATAAAGTAAAAAATATCTTTAAAATATGAAATAATTTCGTTAGTTTATTATCTTTCATTAATTTCTCTTATAATCATCTCTATCTATTAAAATTTTTCGTGATTTACTGCTATCTATTAAAGAACTAATTATTCCTTCCGCCTCCATACTATCTATCAATTTAGCAGCTCTTATATAACCAATTCCTAATCTTCGTTGAAGAAAAGACGTAGAAGCCTGATTTGATTGAAATATTAAGTTAAGTGCTTTATCAAATAAAGGATCTTTTTGTTTTTTTTCATCTTCTTTATGTGCTGCATGGAAAAGATTGAAATCATAAGTTGGTTTTCTGCCTTCTTTTATAAATTCTACTATTTGTTTAGTTTCTTTATCTGAAATAAATGCTCCCTGTAATCTTACCGGTTTACTTGCGCCTGAAGACAAAAAAAGCATATCTCCTTTTCCAATCAAGTCTTCAGCACCGTTTACATCCAGAATAACCCGGGAATCTATTTTAGAAAGAACCTGAAAAGCAATACGCGAAGGAAGATTTGCTTTAATCAATCCGGTAATAACATTTACCGAAGGCCTCTGCGTAGCTAAAATTAAATGAATTCCGACTGCCCGTCCCATTTGAGAAAGACGTATAATTGCTTCTTCTACTTCGCGGGAAGAAACCATCATTAAGTCAGCAAGCTCATCAATAATAACAACTAAATAGCATTCTTTTTCTATTTTATTTGAAGCAGAAGATTTTTTTGTTGCCAATTGATTATAAGATTCTATGTCACGAGCCATTACCTTAGAAAATTTTTCGTATCTTTCTTCCATTATTTTTATCAGGTTTTCAAGAGCTATGGTTGCTTGTTTCGGCTTACAAATTACCGGAACACAAAGATGGGGAATGCCGTCATAAATTGACATTTCCAACATTTTGGGGTCAATCAATACAAATTTTACCTCATCCGGTCTGGCTTTATAAAGAATACTGGTAATAATTATCTTTAACCCTATACTTTTTCCAGAACCGGTAGCCCCGGCTATAAGTAAATGAGGCATAGAGGCTAGGTCAGCAATATAAGGGTGTCCGGAAACAGTTAATCCTAAACCTATAGTCAATTTTGAAGAGGCATTTTGGAATTTATCAGTCATCAATACTTTTTTCAAACCAACAAAGCTGCTTTTAAGATTCGGTATTTCTATCCCTACTGCTGCTTTACCCGGAATAGGTGCTAAAATTCTTACATTGCCTGATTTCATAGTTAAAGCAATATCATTGGATAAATTAAGAATACGGCTTATTTTTACACCAGGAGCAAGTTCAATTTCATAAAGAGTAATTACAGGGCCCGGATTAATTTGTACCACTTTAGCCCGAATATCAAAATTATTTAAAGTTCTTTCCAAAAGAAAAGCATTTTCTTTTAAATCTCCTTCCTTTGGTGTCGTTTTTGCTGCGGATGAAACAGCCAGAAGATCTAAAGAAGGAAATTTATATTCAACCGGACCCTGGGAAAAATGCTGATCTTTAGAGAAAAAATCTTTAAAGATTCCTTTTTTCTTTTCTTGATTTAAATATTTTTTGCTATTTAAAAATTTTTCTTTTTCATTGAATTGACCGGGAGAAAACTTATCACAATGCGTTGCTGTTTCTATCTTTATCTTTTCCCTGTTATCTTGAAATTTTTCTTTCATTCTAAAAAAGGGAAAAATTCCTTTTATTTTTTTTCTAATATAATTAAAAAAACGTAAAGGTTGTTTATTCAAAAACCTAATTAAAGAGAAACCTGTAGTTAAAATAATAGATATAATTAACACAGTAGCCAATAATAAATAACTTCCTATATATCCAAAACCTCCTACTAAAAGTTTCAGAAAATATTCTCCAACTGCTCCTCCGGCCATTTTAGATGAACCAAAAAAACTAAATAAAGAGCAGGTCCCAAATAAAAACAATATTATACCAATAATTTTAACAGCTATTTTATCTATTTTTTCTCTTCTAAAAATATTGATTCCCACTAAAAACATAATCAAAGGTAAAAAATAACTTCCTGTTCCAAGATATAAAATCAAATATTTAGCTAAAAATTCTCCGAACACACCAACATAACTAATTCTACCTGAAGAAATCAAACTCAATAAAATCAAAATAGCAAAAGCAAAAAAAACAATACCTACTATTTCAGATTTTCCTTCTTTTTCAAGCATAAAAAATAATTGATTATTTTTTTCCTTCTTCATTAATTATCACCCGGATTATTTTTTTATCTTTCCTCTACTATACACTTGCAATAACAATCAACCCTAAAATCCAACAATAATAACTAAACAAAATTAAATTCCTGTTTTTTAACAGTTGAATTAATAACTTCAAGCTAATATAGCCAAAAACAAAAGCAAAAACCATTCCGGCTAAATATTGAAATAATAAAATCTCTTGTCCACTAAAGTCTAATTCCCTAAACTGAAGACAATTAGCTCCCAATATTGCCGGAAGCGCAAGTAAGAAAGAAAACCTTACTGTCTCTTCTCTTTTCCAGCCACAAAACAAACCCGCGCAAATTGTTATACCAGAGCGGGAAATCCCGGGTAATATCGCTATTCCCTGCATTAATCCAACAAACAGAGCCTCTTTTATTGTTATTTCTAAAATATTCTTCCGATCTTTTTTTTTAGAAAATTTTTCTATCCCCCAAATTAAAGTTCCTGTTACCAAAAGTAAAACTGCTACTAAAGATATATTTTCAAAAACTTTTTGGAAATAATCCTTAAAAAAAAGACCTATTACTGCCGTAGGTATAGACGCAATAAATAACAACCAAAAAGTACGGCTCCAAACGTTAGTTTTAAATTGTTTATATTTTAGAAAATTTTTTAAAATTTGCCATATTTCATTTCGATACAAAATTATCACAACCAAGGCAGTACTGAAATGTAATAAAACATCAAATAATACCTGAGAAGATTTTATCCCTAAAAAATATTGCATAAAAACTAAATGAGCAGAACTGGAAATAGGTAAAAATTCGCTTATCCCCTGAGTCATTCCTAAAACAATTGATTTAACAAAAGTCATTAATTTCTCCCCACTTTGTCCCCGAATATATAGCTCTAATTATAACAAAAACTTCTCTTAAAAACAATAAAAAAATACCTCCTATTAACTCTTTTAACAGGAGGTATTCAAACTAAAAAAATATTTTATTTTAATGAAATAGTATACTCTCTCTTTTGTTTTTGTATAATTACTTTGTGTTCTCTGGCAAGCCATCCAATAGCCATACAAATCAGGGTATTAGAAACTTTTAAATAACTTTTTAACCTCAAAATCGTAACTTCTCCATATTGATCTAAATAATCCCATATTCTACCAGCTACTTCTCCGACCATGTCAACCATTTACAATATTCCCCTTTAATGTTGCAATTTAAAAAAAGGGTGGGAAACTCTTCCCACCCTTTTTTTAAAGACATAAAAAATTTTTTACTTTTTTTTCTTTTTTACAACTTTCTTTTTTGCAACTTTCTTTTTTGCTTTCTTCTTAACCACCATTTTTTTTACCACCTCCCTTTCATTTTTGTAAATTAAAATACTTACATTATAATTATTACCCTAAAAAATATTTCTGTCAAGAAAAAAATTCATTTTTTTATTTTTTTCTGTTAGACTCCACAAAAACAAAAAAGGAAATACCTAATTTAAAAATAAGATTACCGTCGACAAATCTTGCTTTTTATTTTATAAATAACAAACCGAAAACAATTCTTCTCCATATTTAACAGTCTTTCCATTTTCAACTAACATTTGTACTATTTTACATTTTCTCTCTGCTTGAATCTCATTCATTACTTTCATCGCTTCAATAATACATATCGTTTCATCTTTTTCTACAATACTATTTACTTCCACAAAGGGCGGAGATTCCGGCGAAGGACTTTGATAAAAAATACCCGGTATCGGAGATTTTATTACATCTGATTCCTTTTTTTTATCTTCCTCTTCAGAAGGAATCAAACTAACAGGTGATAAATATTCTTTTTCGTCCACCACTGTTTTTTCTTTTTTACTTCTTTCCTCGTTTTTTCTTTTTATTTTTATTTTACAATTTTTTTCTTCAACTTCAATTTCCAACAAATCACTATTCACCATTAAATCATAAATTTTTTTTACTTCTTTAAACTCCATATCTCCTTTTTCCTTACCCTTATTATTTTTCATTACAAAATAAACCTCTTTACAATTAATTTTATTTTTATTTACTATCTTCTTCTAAAACTGCTTTCCGTGATAAATTTATTCTTCCCTGGCTATCTATTTCCATTACTTTAACTGTAATTGCATCGCCTTCATTAACCACATCTTCAACTTTATTTACTCTTTTTCTATCTAACTTCGAAATATGAACCAATCCTTCCTTCCCCGGAAATATTTCCACAAAAGCCCCAAAAGGTACTACACGCATAACTTTACCTTTATAAATCTTTCCTACTTCAGCATCCGCGGTTAAATTCTCAATTATTTTTCTAGCCTGCTCTACAGAAGAACTTTCAGCAGCAGAAATAAATATTTTTCCATCGTCATCAATATTAATCTCTACATTTGTCTGTTCAGTTATTTTCCTGATTGTCTTTCCTCCGGCACCGATAACATCCCTAATTTTTTCCGGATTTATTTGTAAAATTACAATTTTAGGAGCATGAGGAGAAACTTCCTTTCTGGAATCACTTATTACTTGTTCCATTTGTTCTAAAATAAACAGTCTCCCTTTTTTTGCTTGTTGTATAACCTCACGTAAAATTTCCAGGCTAAGACCTTTTATTTTAATATCCATTTGTAAAGCCGTAACCCCTTTTCGCGACCCTGCCAATTTAAAATCCATATCCCCTAAATGATCTTCTAATCCTTGAATATCCGTAAGAACTCTAAATTTTTCTCCTTCCTTAATTAATCCCATAGCCACACCTGCCACCGGTGCAGAAATCGGAATTCCGGCATCCATCAAAGAAAGACTTCCTCCACAAACCGAAGCCATAGAAGAAGAACCGTTAGATTCTAAAATATCAGAAACAAGGCGTATAGTATAAGGAAATTTTTCATCTGAAGGCAATACAGATATCAAAGAACGTTCTGCCAATATCCCATGACCTATTTCTCTTCTCCCCGGTCCCCGTTCAGGTTTTACTTCTCCGGTACTAAAAGAAAGAAAATTGTAATGCAGCATAAACCTTTTCTTGTATTCTTTCTCTAATCCATCAACAATTTGCTTATCAGAACTAGTTCCTAAAGTAGTAACTACCAAAGCTTGCGTTTGCCCCCTAGTAAATAATCCCGAACCATGTACACGAGGCAAGATTCCTACTTTACAAGTAATAGGTCTTATTTCTTCCGTTTTTCTTCCGTCTAAGCGTTTTCCTTCTTCCAAAATTAATTTTCTTACACTAACAGACAACAATTCTTTTATTATTTTCCCAAGCAACCCGGAATTATCGCCTAAAATTTCTTTAAACTCAATTAAAGCTT
The DNA here is from genome assembly GCA_023143305.1 of bacterium. GTDB lineage: Bacteria > CBDUZB01 > JAGLHV01 > JAGLHV01 > JAGLHV01 > JAGLHV01. Next base: position 18,542 of record JAGLHV010000003.1, read on the forward strand.
TATCTTTTACCTCTTCTAATATTTTTTCCCTTTCTTTTTCATCCCCGTTTAAAACAGCATTATTGACATCTTCCCTGCAAAATTCTGTTATTTTATTTTTATCTTCCTCGTTTAGAAAAATATTTTCTGTAAATTCTATTTTCTTCTTACCATATTCCCTTACAAATTCTTCTTCTTTTTCCACTATTACTTTTATATAAGAAGAAGCTAGTTCCAAAGCTTTAAATAAATCTTCTTCCGATACTTCCTGAGTAAAACCTTCCACCATAATAACATTTTCTTTACTCCCTGAAACAATAATATCCAGATCACTATTTTCCATTTCAGATAGAGTAGGATTTACCTTAAACTCTCCATCAATTCTTCCTATGCGTACTGCTGCAATGAGATTATCGAAAGGAATATCAGAAAGTCCAAGAGCAATAGAAGCTCCTATAATAGCGGGAACATCTCCATTATTTTCCTGGTCACAGGAAAGAACCATTGCTATTATTTGTATTTTTCTATCTATCTGTTGAGGAAACAACGGCCTTACTGAACGATCAATCAACCTGGAAGTTAATATTTCTTTTTCTCTGGGTCTGCCTTCTCTCTTAAAAAATCCACCGGGAATCTTACCTGCAGCATAAGTTCTTTCTTTATAATCTACAAATAGAGGAAGAAAATCTAATTTTTCATCCTTTTCGAAAGATGTTGTTACCGTTACTAAAACTATCGTTTCACCGTATTGAACTAAAACAGAGCCACTGGATTGTTTAGCCAATTCCCCCGTTTTAATTATTAAATCTTCTTTTCCTATCGTGAATTTCATTTCATTAACTTTTTCCATTTCCATTTAATCTCCTATTAATTTCCTATTTTTTTTGCTTGTTATTTACGCAACTTCAATTTGCCGATAACCTCTCTGTACTTTTTCAGATTGTACTCCTTTAAATAATTTAACAACTTCCTTCTTCTTCCCACTAACTTTAAAAGTCCACGACGAGAATGATGATCTTTTTTGTGAGTCTTGAAATGTTCGTTCAAATACTCAATCCGAGAAGTCAAAAGCGCAATCTGAACTTCCGGAGACCCGCTATCCTTCTCATGAAGTTTGAATTGATTAATAATTCCACTTTTTGATTCTTTACTTAAAGCCATTATATTCTACCTCCTTACTTTATTTGAGCTCATTATAAACTATTAATTTGAAATTCATTTTATCATATTTCATTCTTTTTGTAAACATTTTAAAAATCAAATTCCTTTGACAATAAGAACCTTTTTGAAATTTCATTTACCCCCCCTGTTCTTTTAAAAAAAGGTACCGGATAAATTTTATTCTAAATTGACTTTAAATTGTTTTTTTTGAAAAAAAATTATGAGCATATTCTATATCTTTAATCATTTGTTTGATTAATTTTTCTTTAGTAACAAATTTTTTTTCATTCCTTATTTTTTTAATTAACTCTATTTCCACTTTTTTTCTGTAAATATTTTTATTAAACCTGAAAATATGAACCTCAACTACTTTTTTACCCGTACCCAAATATAAAGTAGGACGAAACCCAATATTAACAATGCCCTGATACTGCTTTGCTTTATAAAAAACATTAGCTACATAAACCCCCTCCGGTAAAATTACATTTCCGGAACAACTAAGGTTTGCTGTAGGAATATTCCACTCCAACCCTTTACCCTTTCCTTTAACTACCATCCCGGAAAGTCTGTAATAATATCCTAACAGACGATTAGCCTTATCTATTTTTCCACATTGTAACAATTGCCTTATCTTTGTACTGCTTACTAAAACATTACCTGCTTTAAAAGGAGAAATTATCCTTACCTTTATATTGTATTTTTTTGCTTCCCTTTCTAAATCATTAACATTTCCTGTCCGCCTGCATCCAAAACCAAAATTGTATCCGATAAAAATTTCCCTGCTCCCAATTCTTTTCCATAATATATCTCTCACAAAATCCCCGGGAGAAAGATTTACAATATTTTTATTAAAATTTATTACCAACATTACATCTACTCCTATTTTTCGCAATAATTTTTCTTTTTGTTTAAGAGTAGTTAATAAGTACACTTTTTCCCTGGAAGAAATTATGTTTTTGGGATGTAAATCAAAGGTAACAACCATACAGGAAGAACGTAACCGGCAAGCACGTTTTACAGCAGAATAAACTACTTTCTGATGACCACGATGAACTCCATCAAATACTCCCATAGTTATTATAAAATTTTTGTCTTTTAACTTATTTAATCCATAAATAACCTTCATTGCATTTACAACTGTTTTCCTTAAGAAAAGATAACAATTTTATCCTTTTAAATTTTATTTATATGTTTATGAACTACATTTAATACTTGTTTTTTTACATCTTTAAGTGTTCCATATATTTTACAACCTGCAGCTTTAATATGCCCCCCTCCATTAAAAAAAGCAGCAATTTCTCTCACATCCGCTTTACCGTTGGAACGAAAACTTACTTTAACTTTATCTTTGTGTTCCTGTTGTTCCTGAAATAAAATAGCTACTTCTATCCCGGAAATCATTGAAGCATAATTAATAATACCTTCTGTCTCCTGATCTCGTATACCTATCTTTTCATATATTTTTCTATTTACTTCCAAATAAGCAATATTCTTTGCCGAATTAAGCTTTAAAGTAGAAAGAACCGCCCCTAATAATTTCTGTTTCTGGAAACTTTTGTTTTGATAAATTCTTTTTGATATTTCTTTGGGTAAAACCCCTAATTTTAAAAGTTCCCCGGCAATAGAAAAAACCTCAGAAGTAGTATTACTTTCCTGAAACTTACATGTTTCCGTTACAAGTCCTACATAAATGCATAATGCTTCCTGTAAAGTTAATTTACTTTTTGCTTTTTTTAATAAATAATATATTTGTTCAACAGTTGAACTAAATTTGTGGCTGACAAAATTAATATCTCCAAACAAAGGAGTTTCAATATGATGATCAATATTAACCACTATCTTTGCTTGTTTTTTAAGATTTATAATACCCCCTGTTCTTTCCTGGGAACCACAATCTAAAATAAAAGCTACATCAAATATTCCTTTTATCCTTTTTTTAGTCTTTATTTTTTCGCTCCCCGGT
>JAGLHV010000030.1 GCA_023143305.1 bacterium
ATTTCTTTTTTCGTTCTCTACCACAAAAACTTCATTGCTATGAATTTGTTCACCGTAAACTAAATTTTTAATATCCAAATCTATTGCTTTAGAAAGAATATTTCTTAATTCGGATCCCCGCATATTTCCAAAATGCCGCGTAGTTGTAAAGATGCAAAGATTATATTTTTTACTAATATCTTCTTCGTAGATTAAACCGTTCTTAATTTTCCAAACCATTTATAAAAAAACCTATCTTTAATTAATTTATGTTCCCCGGGTAATACCTTTAATTTGCAGGACTATCTCTTCGGGATTGGTAGCCGCGGAAAGGATATCTTCCAGATTTACTAATCCCTTATTATACAATTGTAATAATGATTGGGTAAAAGTCTGCATCCCATAATAACCACCCTGCTCCATTGCTTGTCTTATCTCTGCCAGATTATTATCTTCTATTAATTTTTTAACTAAAGAAGTTACGACTAAAACTTCGACTGCCGGAATACGTCCTTGTTTATTAGTTAGAGGAAGAAGGCGTTGACAAATTACTCCTTTCAGTGTATCTGCTAATTGAAGACGAATTTGATTCTGATGATGGGGAGGAAAAAGGTCTATAATCCGGGTAACAGTCTGTACCGCATTAACCGTATGTAAAGTAGATAAAACTAAATGACCGGTCTGAGCAGCGGTTAAAGCTGCTGCCATAGTTTCTAAATCTCTCATTTCTCCGATTAATATAACATCCGGGTCCTGACGAACTACCCGTTTCAGTGCAAGAGAAAAATCCAGGGTATCCAAACCTATTTCCCTTTGGCTAATAAAACTATTTTTATCTTTATATAAAAATTCAATAGGATCCTCAATGGTTATTATGTGGCAGGACCTATTAACATTAATAAAATCAATCATACTGGCCAGGGTAGTAGATTTACCACATCCTGTAGCCCCGGTAACTAAGATTAATCCTCTTGAATTATCAGATAATTTTTTTAATACCTCCGGTAAATATAAATCATGAAATTCAAGAATTTTTGTCGGCACCAGACGAATAGCTAAACTTATTGAGCCACGTTGCCTGAAAATATTTATCCTAAATCTTCCTAATCCCATTAGACTATATGATATATCACAGGCATAATTATCTTCAAAAATATTTTTTTGCTTTTCATCCATTAAATTATAAGCAAATTTTTTCGTTTCTTCCATTGAAAGAGAAGAAAATCTGGAAAAAACCAACTTTCCATTAACCCGAAGAATAGGTTGACTTCCGGCCCGTAAATGTAAATCCGATGCTTTTAAAACAACCATTTCTTTAAGTATTTCATCTAACCCTGCCATAATCTACTCCTTTCACAATATTTTTTATTATTTCTTCGAATTTATTTTATCTAAAATCCGTTTTATTTAAAAAATCTCATTTCTTTTAAAAAAATATTATTTTAACCTTTTACTTTTCCTTCGTAAAAAAGCAGGAATATCCAAATTCCCTTTTTGTTCCTCTTCCGAAGAAGAAATAGACCCCTCAATTTTTCGTTTATTATAATCCGGTGGTACTATAGGAAAAGGAGATTCGCTTATTGTTCTTTTTGGATTTAAGCGGGTAGCAATAACTGTAACTTTCAACTTGTCTTTTAATTCATCATCAAATGCCTGACCAAAAAAAACATTTGCATCACAAGACACAGCATCATGGATAATAGACATCGCTTCATTAATTTCAAACATAGTAATATCTTTAGTCCCGGTTATATTTACCAATACTCCCTGTGCTCCGTCAATTGAAATATTTTCTAATAAAGGTGAACTAATGGCCATGTGGGCAGCATCTCTTGCCCTATTTTCTCCCTGTCCCTCTCCTAAACCAATTAATGCTTCCCCTGCTTGAGACATAACCGCTTTCACATCCGCAAAATCAACATTGATCATTCCGTGAGAAGTAATAATATCAGAAATACTTTGTACCCCTTGACGCAACACATCATCGGCCACAGCAAATGCTTTTAATGCCGGAGTATATTGATCTATTATTTCAAATAATTTTTGGTTGGGAATAACAATAAGGGTGTCTACTTTATTTTTTAAATCTTTTAAACCCTGCTCTGCCTGCTGAGCTCTAACTTTACCTTCAAACATAAAAGGTTTAGTAACCACACCAATAATTAGAATTTTTAGTTCTTTAGCAATTTCAGCAATTACCGGAGCACTCCCCGTCCCTGTTCCTCCTCCTAATCCGGCAGTAATAAAAACCATATCTGCACCCATCAAAGATTCTCTTAATAAATCCCTGTCTTCTTCAGCTGCTTGCTTACCTAATTGCGGATTTCCACCTACCCCTAATCCTTTCGTCAATTTTACACCTATCTGCAACTTTTGTCCGGCAATAGAATATTTTAATGCCTGTGCATCGGTATTAACAGCAATAAATTCTACTCCTCTAATTTCAGAAAGAACCATCCTATTTATTGCATTCCCGCCACCGCCACCTACTCCAATTACTTTTATGACTGCAGGATGCTCCTTAAAATCATCACTAAATTTTAACATTACCAGCCTTTCCTTTCTTATGTTAAGGAATTGATTTAGCTATCAACTTTTCAACTTTAAAAAACTTCTTATTAATTCAACCTTCTTAAAAAAACAGATTAAAAAGTATTTCATTAAGTTTGGTTTTTAATCAATTTTATTTAAAACATTTCATTCATCCAGTTTTTTACTTTGTTAAAAAAAGAAAAAGATTTCCTGAAACGGGGATTAATAAAATTACGATTTTCTTTCATCTGAGCATATTTAAGCAAACCAACCCCCGTAGCATAACGAGGATTAGAAACTATATCTACTATCCCTCCTACATTCTGGGGAATTCCTATTCGAGTGGGCATATTAAAAATTTGTTCGGCTGCCTGACTTATTCCTTTAAGGAATGCAGTTCCCCCCGTAAAAATAATTCCGGAGGGTATCAAACTGTTATAACCACTGTTTTTTATTTCTTCTTCTACCATTATTAATATTTCTTCTACCCGAGGTTGAATTATTTCCGAAAGATGAAGCAAAGATATTTTCCTTTTCATCCTCCCATCTATACTTAAAAATTCTATCTCTTCATCCACATCAACAAGGCTGCTCAGGGCAACACCATATTTTTCTTTGAGCTTTTTTGCTTCCGATAAAGAAGTACGTAAACCATAAGCAATATCTCTGATTATATAATCTCCTCCTATTAACAACTCTTTCGTAAAACGAATGTTTCCCTCTAAAAATATGGCTAAATCTACCGTTTGCCCCCCAATATCAACAAAAGCTACGCCTAATTCTTTTTCTGCCTGGGTAACTATTAATAAAGAAGACGCTACTAAACCAAAAACTGCTCCCTCAATAGTAAAACCGGCACGATTTATACATTTAATAATATTATTTAAAGAAGCTGTAGAAACGGTAACAATGTGAACTTCCACACCTAAATGGCTTCCTTCCATTCCTATAGGATCCGGAACCCCTCTTTGCTTATCCACAATAAAAACTTGTGGGATAGTATGAATTATTTCCCGGTCAGCAGCAATTTGTATTGCTTTAGCCGATTCCATTACTAAATTAACATCTTCAGGAAGAATTTCTTTATCAGCCCTTGATATACTTATAGCTCCACTGCGATTGAAACTTTCTACATGCCCTCCCTTGATATTTACATAAACAGACCGCACAACATCCCCGGCCATTGCTTCCGCTATTTCTACCGCCTTAGTAATAGAATTAACTGTTTCTTCTATATTTACAACCACACCGCCTTTCAATCCCCTACAAGCAACTTCCCCTACACCGACAACATCCAATTCATCATTTATTCCTGTTCTTCCGATTATACAACATATTTTAGAAGACCCAATATCTAAACTTACTATATAATTGCTTTTCATCAATGGTGCTCCTCATTTATAATATACAAATTTTAACTAATTAAAATAATCAAACTAATTCAACTTTTTTTAGTTCCAACTCTATGTCTTGCTTAATTTAACTATCACTTTACCTATATCTGAAGTAAAATATTGCATATCTACATAATCAATTTTTTTATTTTTATTCTTCAAATCAAGTAAAACTTTCTCCAAATAAGTTAATTTCAAATTTATATCAGGGGAAGGGACTTTACCAAAAAAAACTTTTGTTCCGTCCCGCAATAAAAATATTATTTTACAAAAATCTTTGGGTACAACTTTTACTATTTCTCTACCGATTGGGCATTTAGACTCATTTTTCACTAATTGTAAAAAATCTATTGCTAATTTCTTTTTTTCTTCTTCTTTACCGGAAATTAAACCTATAATAAAGGGTATTTCCTTTTTTAAGTCTTTGCAATCAAAAAGTATTCCCGCCTTATCAATGCCTTTTAATTGACCGTTGATTTTACAATATCCAACCGGCGTTCTTTCAATAATTTCTAAGCAAAGCGTACCCGGTATTTTTCGTTTCATAATTACCGTTTCTACCGTTGGAACCCCATTTAAGTATTCTTTAATATTTTCTTTTGTTACCAAAAAAATGTTTTCTTTTTTTCTTAATTTTAAAGATTTCCTTATTTCAGATTCAGATAACATTTCATTGCCTTTAATTTCAACTTTTTTTAACTCGAAAAAAGAGGATAAAAACAAAAAGTGATAAAGCTTAAATATTATAATTCCACCAATTAGCGAAGCAGAAATTAAATTTAAACTATGTTTACTAATCTCTTTAATTTTTTCCTTTCTCAGTTTTTTAAATTTATTTCTTACCCTGATTTTCTGTTTTTTTATACTTTTCATAAATTTCGTCCTCAGTAAAAACACTTTTTCCCGAATTCATTTTTATAAACTCTCAAAAAAAACAAAAATTACTATTTTTTATAAATTAATTTTATAATTATTTTTCTTTAAGAGAAAGCTCTATAATCTTTAAAATTAATTGATTAAAACTAATTCCCGCAGCCTGCGCTGCTTCCGGGAAAAGACTGGTTGGTGTCATTCCCGGAATAGTATTTATTTCTAAAACATAAATTTCATTTTCCTTGTTCACCATCATATCTACCCGTGCTGCTCCCTGGCAATTAAAAGCCGAATAGGCTTTTTTAGCATATTGTTGTGCTTGTTTATAAACAGTTTCATCCAGGGCCGCCGGTAAAATATGGGTAGACATCCCCGGAATATATTTTGCTTCATAATCGTAAAAATCCCCTTTAGGAATAATTTCTATAACCGGCAAAACTGTTTCACCCAGGACCCCTACTGATATTTCTTTTCCCTGAATATATTTTTCTATTATTACTTCAGAACCATATTGAAATGCTTTATTTAAAGCCGGATATATACTTTTCATATCTAAAACCTTAGTAATCCCTACAGCTGAACCCTCCATAGAGGGCTTTACTATCACAGGAAATTCTAAAAACAGTTCCTGCAGAAAATCTCCTTTCTTTACCACTTTATACCCTGGTGAGGGAATATTATTAAATGAAAAAAAGCATTTGCTAAAAACTTTATTCATTGCTAACGCAGAACTTAAAACCCCCGAACCACTATAAGGTAATTCCATCAACTCCAAAATAGCCTGTATTGTTCCATCTTCCCCAAAAGTACCGTGTAAAGCAATGAAAACATAATCTATTTTTTCTTCTTCTAATTTTGCCATAAATTCTTTTTTATCTACATCTATAGTTAAAACATTCAATCCTTCTTCAACCAATGCCTTTTTTACTGCTTTTCCTGTTTCAAGAGAAACCTCTCTCTCTTGAGACCACCCACCCATTATTATTCCTATCCGTTTATCCTGAAAAAACTTTTTTGTATCCACTTTTTCCTCTCATTACCAAATCTCAATCTCCAATTGCAATCTTATTCCGAATATTTCATCTATTTTCTTTTTAATTTTTTTTATTAAAAATAAAATATCCTTTGCCTGTGCTCCCTTTAAATTAACAATAAAATTCGCATGTTTTGTAGAAATTTGTGCTTTTCCCTTTCTTTCCCCTTTCAATCCTGCCCGTTCAATTAATTCTCCAGCGGTTAATTGACTTTTATTGAGAGGATTTCGAAAAATACATCCTGCACTATGAGAATTCACCGGTTGAGTTTGAGCACGCCTTTGTAAGTTTGATTTAATTATTGACAGTATATCATTTTTATTCCCCTTTTTCAATAATAATTTAGCTTTGAGAATTATATTATTTTTTAAAATATTATTATTTCGATAACCAAATACCAGATCCGGTTTTCGTAATAGACTTATGTTTCCATTCTCGTTGAAAACCTCCAATTCTTCTACTAAATTTCCTATTTCTTGTTTTTGTATACCGGCATTCATCATTAAAGCCCCACCAACCGTGCCTGGAATACCAGCTAAAAACTCTACACCCTGCAAACAACAATCAACACATTTCTTAATTAAAACAGGTATCCTAACACCTGCTCCTACTATTAATTTTTCATCGACAACTTGTATTCTGTTAAATTCTCCTTCTAATTTTAAGAGGGCCCCGGAAATACCTTTATCTTTTACCAGAAGATTACTTCCCGCTCCAATAACTCTGTAATCAATATTGTTTTTATTCAACAGGCAAATCAGGATTTTCAATTCTTCGACACTATTCACTTTTACTAAATAATCAACAGGGCCTCCAACACAGAAAGTAGTATAATTTTTTATTAACTCATTAAATCTTACTCTTTTTCCCGCAATTTTTTTAATTTCTCTTTCTATATCTAAATCTAATTTTTTTTTCTTATTTGACAGCATTGTTAATTCTCTCTTTTCTTAAACAGGTATATTTATTCTCCTGTTTTTTTTATTGATTTATAATTTAATTTTTTTAAACTGTTCTAATAAACACCTACCTGTCTTCCAAACATCCCCCGCACCTAAAGTAATTACTATATCCCGGGGACGTAAAAGATTAGTAAGATTTACCTGAAAAGCATCATTCAAGGGAAAATACTGAATATCTTTCCCATGTTTTTTAATATTCTTTAAAATCAACTGCGAAGTTATTCCGGGTATAGGTTTTTCCCCTGCCGGATAAATATCAAGTATTTTCACTATATCAGCATCCTTAAAACATTCTCCGAATTTCTGATAAAGGTCACGGGTACGAGTATAGCGATGAGGCTGAAAAACAACTACCAATCTCCGATGAGGCCATATTTTCTTAATTGTTTCCAAGGTAAATTGTATTGCTGTAGGATGATGTGCATAATCGTCAATAACCAAAAAACCGTTTTCTTCTCCAACAATTTCCATTCTTCTTTTTACCCCTTTAAAATCTCCCAATGCTTCCTTAATACAAGAAAAATCAATACCTAATTCCAGACCACACACAATACCGGCAAGAGCGTTACTTACATTATGCATTCCCAAAACACCAATTTTTACTCTACCTAATTTTTCTCCTTTTTGCTCTACATCAAATTCACATCCAACTTCTCCGAACTTAATATTCCCGGCAAAAAAATCAGCAGGGGTTTCTACCCCATAGGTAAAATATTTTCTATCAATCTGTTCATAAATATCCCTTAAATTTTTGTTATCATTACATAAAATAGCACACCCATAAAAAGGCACTTTATTTATAAACTGGACAAATGCTTTTTGTATATTTTCCATATTACCATAATAATCAAGATGGTCATTATCAATGTTGGTAATCACTGCAATAGTAGGAGTCAATTTCAAAAAAGAACCATCGCTTTCATCTGCTTCCGCCACTAAATAATCCCCCTTACCCAGTTTCGCGCCTCCTCCAATATTATTAAATCGTCCCCCAACCACTACCGTAGGATCAAACCCTCCCTGGGCTAAGACCCATGCAGTCATAGAAGTAGTAGTAGTTTTTCCATGTGTTCCCGCAATTGCTACTGCATATTTTAAACGCATTAATTCAGCCAGCATTTCTGCCCGACGGATAACCGGAATGTTTTTCGTTTTTGCTTCCTGTATTTCAATATTATTACGGTCAATAGCAGTAGAGGAAACCACTACATGAACATCATTTATATTCTCCCTGCGGTGTCCAATAAAAATATTTCCACCCATTTTTGCCAATCTCTGAGTAACTTCTGTTTCTTTTAAATCCGAACCGGAAACCCTATATCCCATATTTATTAATATTTCGGCAATCCCATTCATTCCTGATCCGCCAATACCAACAAAATGAATATGTTTAATTTTTTTAAACATTACACCCCCTTCAAATAAATAATCAATCCTTAAAACTAAATTTTAAACAAAAGAAAAATAAGTTTTGAACATTCTAATTTGGAATTTTTAATTTTACTGCCTGTCCACCCACAAGGTGGATCTGCTACGCCTCAGTCGCTTGTCCGCCTCTGGAGGAAATTAGGCTAATTTAGATGATATGATAAAGTGTCAAGCTTTCCCTGAAAGATAATATACTACCTTTCAACGAAATTACTAAAAAGGGGGAAAGCATAACAACAAATCATTTATCAACAATATTTCATATTATACTAAAGATTCAATCACTTTCATAACCCTATTTGTTGCATCCGGGTTACATATTTTTTTACAGGCGGAAGATAATTCTTTTAATTTTTCTTTATGTAAAAATAAATCCAAAACAACATTAACCAAAACAGAACTATCTAATTCTGATTCTTTGATTAAAATAGCCGCACCCCTTGAACTGAGATAGCGGGCATTTATTAGTTGATGTTTTGCCGTAGCATGAGGATAAGGAATTAATATACTGGGTTTAGCTTGTGCTATTATTTCAGAAATAGTAACCGCTCCGGATCTGGAAATAATTAAATCAGCTAAAACATAAGCATCAGCTATATTTTCCATATAAGGAGTAACATAGGCACAAAGACCTCCTGCTCGATACCCTTTTTCTACTGCATCAAAATCTTTCCACCCGGTAAGATGAATAAATTGTATCTTTTCTTTCCAATCTTGTAATAATTCCAACATTCCTATAGTAAGTAAATTAATCGCATGCGCACCTAAACTACCCCCAAAGATGAAAACAGAAAATTTATCAGGACTTAAACGTAAACGGCCAAAGGCCTTGTCTCTATCTGCTAATAATATTTCCCGCCGTACCGGTACTCCCGTATAAATTACATTCTTAGACGAAAAAAATTTAATAGAATCCTTAAAACCTATTACTACTTTATTAGCTATTTTAGATAAAAAACGATTAGCCAGGCCCACCACCACATTGGGCTCATGAATAACAACGGGTATTTTATAAACCTTAGCCGCTAAAATTACCGGTGGACAAACATATCCCCCTATTCCTATGATTAAATGAGGACGATTCCCGGTTAATATTTTTATTGCTTGAAAAAACCCATAAATTAATTTAAAAATAAAAGCAAAAAAGTCTAAAGAAATTTTTCTGGGCATCCCTATAGTAGAAATTGGAGAAAATTTAAATCCTGCCTTTTTGATAATTTCTTCAACCTGTTTTTTGTCAGGGCCGACAAAAACAACCTCCCAGGATTTTTCAACTAAACGGGCAGCTATAGCAATCCCCGGATAAATATGTCCCCCTGTTCCTCCGGTCACAATTAAAATCCGCATAGATTTCCTCTAAATATTAATCTGATTGAAACAAATCAACTAATTTTTAATACTTTGTCTGTCGGGAAATATTTAATAAAATACCTACTCCGATTAAATTAAATATTAAAGAAGAACCACCAAAAGACAAAAAAGGTAAGGGTAATCCTTTGGTCGGCAA
>JAGLHV010000300.1 GCA_023143305.1 bacterium
CTTTTAACCGAATCTCCTTCTTCTGTTGTCGAAAAACAATTGAGGGAATTACATATTAGATTGGATGTTAATGAATAAAAATATTTTTTTAAAAGATAACGAAGAGAGTTTAAATCTCTGTGGGCAGCTTGATGAAAATCTGCATTTGATGGAAAATGCATTTAAGGTTGCTATTATTGCCAGAGGGAATAAACTTACTATAAAAGGGGAAGTAAGAAACATACAAAAAGCAGAAAAAGTTGTAGAAGAAATTTTAGAGGTGTATCGTTCAGGACACATTCTTACCCGGCAGGAAATTAAATATATAATCGACCAAATCAAAATGGGGATGAAAGATAAGGTGTCTACTGTTTTTTCCGAAGTAATTTATACAACGCTAAAGGGCGAAAACATCAAAGCAAAAACCCTGCAACAACAAAAATATCTCCGGGCAATTAAGCAGTATGATATGGTTGTGGCTATAGGTCCGGCAGGTACCGGAAAAACTTATCTGGCAGTGGCTTCTGCTTTAGCTGCTTTAAAAGCAAAAGAAATTTCCCGTATTGTTTTAACCAGGCCTTTAGTAGAGGCGGGGGAAAAATTAGGTTATTTACCGGGAGATTTGCAGGAAAAAGTAAATCCTTATTTGTATCCTCTTTACGATGCTTTTTTTCTTATGTTGGGCTATGAAAGATTTCAGAGATTACGGGAAGAAGAAATTGTAGAAGTGGTTCCTTTAGCTTATATGCGGGGGCGAACATTGAATGATGCGTTTATTATATTAGATGAAGCACAAAATACCACTGCTGATCAGATGAAAATGTTTTTAACCAGATTGGGATTTGAATCCCGCATGGTTATTACCGGAGACATTACACAAATAGATTTAGAAAAGAAAGATTTTTCCGGTTTGGTTCAAATGCAATATGTTTTAAAAAAGATAAAAGAAATTGAATTTATTAGTTTTTCCAGTAAGGATGTGATAAGACACAAATTAGTGAGCAGGATAATTGAAGCTTATTCTTTCTGGGAAAAGAAAAATAATTTTCACAAGTTTTCGGATAAGAGGGGACAACAGGCAAAAAAATAATTTTAAAAAAGGAGAAGGTAATGTTTGAATGGAGATTACCGTTAAGAAAATTATTGATACGCTTATTAAAATGGATAAAGAAAAAACCCTCAAAAACTTCTGTTAGAAGAAACGATGTTTTTTTAGGTCACAAAATACATATGCCGGTCTGGGCTGTAAGCAGTTTAACTTTTCTTATTTTATATTGGATTTTATTTCTTGAACTTGGCCTAAATTGGAATAATGCTTTAGGAATATTTCTTTTTATTTCTTTATTGATTTTTAGTACCAGGTTTTATTTACAGCGTTGTGCCCCGGAAGTTATTTCCAATAACAATCGGTTGGCGTTACTCAGTGTTATAGCCAGTGTAATTGTTTTATTTATGGTAATGGTCGTAGAACTTAAATTGACAATGCCGGGTATTTCTCCTTATATTGTTCCTGTTCCGGCAGCAGCTATGTTGGCCACCATTCTTTTAGGAAGTAGTTCTGCGGGAATAATCGTTTTATTTTTAAGTATTATTTTGAGTGTATTAAACGGCTTTGATTTTAATTATTTTTTCGTAGCTTTAGTTGGTGGGATAACCGGAATCGGGAGTGTTTTAGGGGTACGCAATAGAAGGGATTTTAGACGTGCAGGGTTGTTTGTAAATATTGCGAATATTATGGCAATATTGATTCTGGGTTTTTTACAAGATGTTTCTCCTTTTATAATCGGTAAAAATTGTTTATGGGGAGTAGGAAATGGTTTTTTATCTGTAATTTTAGCCATAGGCCTCCTGCCTTATTTGGAAAATGCTTTTTTTATTACTACTGATATTAAACTTTTGGAATTAGCTGATTTTAACCAGCCTTTACTTAAAAGATTAATGTTAGAGGCCCCTGGAACTTATCATCATAGCCTTTTAGTGGGTAATTTAGTAGAAACGGCCTCAGAGGTAATCGGGGCTAATTCTCTGTTGGCTAGGGTTGGTGCTTAT
>JAGLHV010000301.1 GCA_023143305.1 bacterium
CACAAAGGCATCAAGGCACAGAGGCACAAAGTTAAAGAACTCAAGACAAAAATTAGTCCATAGATTACAGATAACAGATAAAGACAAAAGAATAAAAAATAAAGACAAAACAATGTTCCCCCTTTGTAGGGGGATTTAGATTAAAGACGGTGGAATTAGTTTAGATTGGTTTTATTCGTTGGATTGGTTAAAATATAAAAGAAAAAGAGAGTCGGAAAAGACAGTTCATCGATAAAACAAAAAGTTTGTAGTCGCTCAATGAACTTGTACTGAGTCTAATCAAAGTATTGAGTAGATATATTCGGGACTTGTTGTGATTTATAAATTGAAAAAATATAAATTATTTTAGGAGAGAGCAAGGTGTTGGATTTAAAATTTATCAGGGAAAACAAACAAAAAGTGGAAAAGGGTTTAAAGGATAGAAAGGAGACTATTTTTCTGGAAGAACTTTTATCACAGGATAAAACCAGTCGGGAATTTTTAACCGAAGTAGAAAAGCTAAAACATCAGCGCAAAGAAATATCTAATCAGGTAGCAGTGTTAAAAAGAAAAGGCGAGGATATAGCAGCCGTAACCCTGGAAACGAAAAAAATAGGGGTAAATATTAAAGAGTTAGATCAAAAGATTAGAGAAATAAGAGAGAAAATAAAAAAAGTTCTTTTTATCATTCCCAACCTTCCGGATAGTTCTGTGCCGGTAGGAAGTAATGCGCAGGATAATAAAATAATTAAAGAATGGGGGACGAAAAGAGTTTTTGATTTCCAGGCAAGAGAACATTGGGAAATCGGGACAGGTTTAAATATTCTTGATTTTAATATTGCTACTAAATTATCCGGGAGTAGATTTTCTTTTTTAAAAGGGAAAGGGGCTTTATTGGAACGGGCATTGATTGATTTTATGCTTACTTTACATATTGAAGAGGGATATGAGGAAGTAATGCCGCCTTTTATGGTTACTGCGGAGACTATGCGGGGGACGGGGCAATTGCCGAAATTTGAAGAAGAATTATACAAATGCAGGGATGACGATTTGTATCTTATCCCTACGGCAGAAGTGCCTTTGACCAATATGTATCGGGGTCAAATTATTTCCCAGGGAGAATTACCTTTAAATTATGTTGCTTATACTCCTTGTTTTCGCAGGGAAGCGGGTTCTTACGGTAAAGATACTAAAGGATTAATCAGAAATCATCAATTTAATAAAGTAGAATTAGTAAAATTAGTAAAGCCGGAAAATTCGGAAAAGGAATTGGAAAAATTATTAGCGGATGTAGAAAAAGTTTTGCAGTTATTGGAAATACCGTATCGGATAATAATTCTCTGTAGCGGTGATTTGGGATTTAGTTCGGCAAAAACTTATGATATTGAGGTCTGGATGCCGGGGGAAAAACGGTGGAGAGAGATTTCCTCCTGTTCTAATTTTACTGATTTTCAGTCCCGGAGGATGAATATAAAATATAAAGAACCCCAGGGTAAAAAGCTCAAATTAGTACATACTTTAAACGGTTCAGGATTAGCTATAGGAAGAACTTTTGCCGCGATTTTAGAAAATTATCAACAAAAAAACGGCAGTGTGAAAATTCCCAAAGTTTTAGAATCACGCTGTGGAAAAGAAATTGTTTAAAAAGGAGGTATATGCATTATGGCAGGTCCTACAAGTGTAAAAGATGACTGGAAAATCAATACTGCAGTCAAAAGAGAGTTAGTAAAACGGTGGATAGATCCGGGTAAACTCAGAATTAGTACAGTCAAAGGGGTGGTTAATTTAAAAGGAGTTTTAACTTTTACCGGTAAGGGGCAGGATGATGCCGGTGTTCTGACGGTCGTAATGGGTATTCTTAAAAATTTAGAATTAGCAATATTGGCTATTCCTCAAGTAAGATCTGTGCACTTTAAAATGGAAGGCTGGAAAAAAACAGGAGGACGATGGGCTCAGATTAGTGCAAAAAAAGAAGAGGGTTAATGGAGAGATGGCCGAGTGGTTGAAGGCGCTGGTCTTGAAAACCAG
>JAGLHV010000302.1 GCA_023143305.1 bacterium
TTTTATATATATCAGGGCAAGCAAAATATAAAATAATAAATATTTATTTTGCTTGCCCTGTTTATTGCGTATCTATAAAAATCTCTTAAACCAATTTATTGTTTTTTCAATCATTGTGGAAGGAATCTCGTGGCCTACCTCTAGATATTCGATAAACTGGTAGCGATCAGGTATATCTTTATAAATTTCTTTTATTTTTTTATTTAAGGATGAATCTTTTTTTAATAGGTTTCATCTAAAAAAGAGAGACAAAATGAAAATATTAATAATTGTGACCGCTTATTTTTGCTTGATAAATATCATATAGCATGGTAATATTATATATATTGATAAACTGATATTTACGGAAGGAGGTAAGAAATGACAAAAAAAATTAAATATATGCTGCGTCCGGTAACACATTGCAAAGAAGGATGTAGTATCCGGTCCCGGATATGACATTAAACTATCTTGATTAAAACTATAGTAAAAAGCTCCTTTAATAGTTTTTATTAAAGGAGCTTTTTATTTTGATATAAAAAGAGTATTATTTAGTTTCCAAAGTCTTGCTCAAAGTTAAAAAGACAAAGGGTCAAGGTTTAAAAAGAAAAGCCGAAACCGAAGAAGAGTTGGCTAAAAGACATAGATATTCTATCAACTTCATTTTTTATACCACGGTTAAAAGAAAAAGAGTTGGTGGAAATCCGGTATTCTCCCAGCAATGAGGATGTTTGGCCAATCTTAATTCTTATCCCGATAGGGATTCTAAATAAAAATCCTACAGCTGTTTGACTAAGAGGTCTTCTGAAAACCCCGTTATGATATTGATATATATAAGGAGAAGAAATGGTGTTTATGGTCATTCCCAGCCCCATTCCTATATATGGCCGAAAAGTTTCATCGTAAAGTTGGATTAGAATGTCTCCTGATAAAAGAGTTAACGTATTTATTTTTATGTAATCATTACCAAAAAAATTAAAATCGTAAGTACTGGAACTATTTACAGTAACTGATGTGCGTTGTCTTTCTAAATACTGGGAAATATAAGACATTTCAAAATCAAAGCCTAAGCTGAATTTATTGTTCGTGGGTTTGCTAAAGAATCCTGCCCGAATTCCCAAAGGCATCGATGCCGTTCCCATTTGCATTCCGCTAAAACTTATTTTTCTGTAAGAAACACTATGATCTAAAAAGCCGTCACCATTCATATCCAGGTTTAAATCTACTTCGTCTATCGGATAAGAATAATTTTCAAAAGACAGATTAACAGTTCCGTTACAGGAACCAAAAAAAATATCAACGAAAGGTTCTATATCCCAGGCAGGTGTTCCGGTATAGGTTTTTTTGGGTTTTTGATAACGAGGTTGTGTAACTGCCGGTTTTTGATAATGGGGCTGTGTGGGCTGTGTAACTGTCGTTTGGTGCGTTTGAGATACAGCTTTAGTTTGTATTACTGAAGAATCAGACCATATTTTTTTTATTTCCACAAAAGATGAAGTGATGATTTCTGCTGTTTCTGTTTTTATTACCCTGGCATTTATTTCAACCCAGCCAGGTTTAATATCCATAAGAGACCCGGAAATAATCGCTTCTACCCCTAATACTTTTCCTACTTGTTTGGTAGCTTTAGCATCCACTATATCGGTCATTTCGAAATGAAGTTCCTGAAGGACTTTTTCAAGAAGATGTCTTTCCACAACCTGGAGTTTTCCTATTTTAACAATGCGGGTGGTTAGGCGTTCAGCTACAATCATACCTCCGGTAGATTTTCTTTTGTCCATATAACTGAAAGGAATGATAGCCACTTTAGATTTTTTTAAGAATTTAGATGCTTCGGAAAGTTCTTGTGCCATTTGGGAGTAAGGATTTATTTTAGCATATACATTACCTACGAAAGATAAAACAATAAATAAAACTAATATAAAAAATTGTTTCTTCACGAAATTCCTCCTGAGTGAAATTAATTTAATCAATCTAAATATAACAGTAAGAAAATGAATTGTCAAGTACCTGCGAACAAATTTG
>JAGLHV010000303.1 GCA_023143305.1 bacterium
TTCTTTTCAATTTCAGCAATTGTTTGCTCTAATGCTGATATTTTCTGCTGTTGTTGTTTTACCACCTCTAATAAATAGACAGAGATTAGGTCGTACTCAACAGCAACAGGTCTTCCTTTTTTGTCGTAATTTACCAATTCCGGTATTACCTCGTTTACTTCTTCTGCTATTAATCCTATATCCTCTTCGTCCGTTTTCTTCCACTTGAATCTTACCGGCCTTAATTTAAATACATCTTCTGAATTGATTTCCAAATCTCTTATATCTTTTTTGTACCTTAGACTTGAACCGAGGTAGCTTAGTTCCCCTGTTGTAGTATTTATTTCCAGGCTCGCCTGATTGGTTGCAGGTAGATTGTTAATATATATCCCGTTAGTGGCATTCACATGCAGTGTTCCTGATGGATTATTCGTTCCAATACCGACATAGCCATTAGTTGAAACAACCAATCCATAACCAGTAGTTGTGTGGCTGGCTATAAATACCGCCGAATTTGTAGAATCTGATACAACATGCAATTTGGCTCCAACAGTCGTTGTTCCGACACCGACATTGCCACCGTTATGAGCAAGGATAACATTACCGGCATTAGGCCATCCATTTCCACCGTAGAGATACAAGTTTCCACCAATATCCAGATTTCCATTAGCGGCAGTAATTTTTAAGTCATTACCAGGGCTTTCTATCCAAGGACTCTCTACTCCTATGGTGCATATTCCCTTGAAGAGGACATCCCCGGAAATAAATAACTTTGAGCTCCCGCCGGTATACGGAGTCATTCCTATGCCGACTTCATTCTGGAAAAAATGTGTCCCTCCATTTGAATATATACTATACCGTGTGGGATCGGCATGACTAATTTGTAGAGCACTAGTTATACTTGAGTCGCTGGCATGTGCATATAATGCCGCGGTGGTTCCTTTACATGCCTGCACAGTGGTGTAGGTATCTTTAATTTCCAATGGAGTTACTGGACTATCTGTCCCGATGCCGACATTACCATCGAAATAATGTTGAAATGCATCTGCATATAGTCCATATCCCCCTAAAGCATAATTTTCAACATGCAAAGTTTTATCTATAGATAAATGACTGGACTCTACATATAATGCCGCATTATTGCCATCTAAAACCTTTACATTTTTATAATCAGAAGGGCCCCCTCGGATATCTAATGCAACCCCTGGATTATTTGTCCCGATGCCGACACAGCCGTTCGTTGAAACAACCAATCCGTAACCGTTAGTTGTGTGGCTGGCTATAAATACCGCCGAATCTGTAGAATCTGATTCAACATGCAACTTGGCTCCAGTATTCGTCGTTCCTATGCCGACATTGCCGTCAACAATTAAGTCTTCAGACGTGGTGCATTCTGCACCTGCTGAATCTAATCTTAATCCACCTTTAATTACCACGTTTCCATCGGAATCGATATGGGAGACTACAGAATCTACCGAATCCCTGACTTCAAATGTCGTTGAACCATCGTTTGTGCTCAATTTGTTTTCAATATCACCGGCAAATCCGGGCGATTGAGAAAAACCCAAAATCAAGACCCCAAGCATCCATATTCGGCTTAAATGTATCCAAAAACTACACCGATTATGGTTTGACAAAATTGGAACTCCTTTTTTGCTTCCTACTAATTTAATCCATACTGTAGTAATTCTCTTTACCATTTTCTTTGTCCTCCTTTAAGGGTAATACAAAACTTTGTTTATGGCTGCTGTTCAGCCGTTATAGTTACTGTGATTGTTTGTTGTGTAGTTAAGTTTGTACTTGTTGGTGATTCAAACCTGAACCATAGATATCTCTCTTCACTGGGCGGCACATTATATCCCTTAGCCGCTTCCCCTTCGTTGTCTTTGGCAAAATCCGCATTGGAACATACGCTTTGTGCGGTTCCTATAGCATCGGAAGAAGATACGGCAATAACAAAATGACTTGCTTGTGCCGTAGCCGTCTGGAAATTACCGCACATGCGGAATTCTTCTGCCC
>JAGLHV010000304.1 GCA_023143305.1 bacterium
TATTAATTGGTGCGATTGGTTTTGCAGCTCTGGATACATTTCAACATTGGACTCCTTTAGGGGATAAAATTTATAATTTTTTCTGGCCGCCGACTCTTAGTATTGATTCTGTCCCTTCAGGAGCATCTGTTTCTCTTGTTAATGATAACGGAGAGGATGTGATAAGAAAAAATGCCTTTTCACCGGCTTATGTTTCAAAAATTTTACCTGGAAATTATACTTTAATATTGAAAAAAGAAGGATACAAAGATATTGAACGAAGAATAACGGTATTTGGAATTGAAAGAGGAAAACAGGATATTAGACTTGAGGGTATGCATGCATCAGGTCAGGAAAAAAAGCAAAAGGTAAATTTAATTACTATTCCTTTTGAGATTGGCCTGGAAATTAATTCATTTCCTGAGGGCGCAGATGTTTATATTGATGGGAATAAATTACCGGGGAAAACACCTTTAATTCAGAACATGAAAGTAGGGGAACACACAATCAAATTAGTTAAGGAAGGATTTAATGTTATAGGAAATGTTGAAAAAACTACTATGAGGGGTCAGTGTAATCTCAATCTTATTAAAGATGCATCGGATCAGGAAGGAGTAGACCGTAGATACTGGGATATAAGTTCTTCTGTACTTGACGATGGATTAATAAGTTATATTCTGAAAGGGACTTTTTGGAAAGAGATATCTCTTGATTCTCGTCCTCAGGGAGCTGCTATTTATGTAGATGATTCTAAGAGTTCATGGGGAACTACTCCTCAGAAAATTAGTATTAAAATAGGAGAATATAAAATAAAACTAGAAAAACCTAATTTCCAAGAATGGGTTGGTGTAATTAAAGTTGATGCAGATACTGAGATAGATATTAATCCTATTCTTAAAAAATGGGTTTATTTTTATTCTTATGGAGAAAAAAAATCCAAGAAAGATATTAATGCGGCTGTATATATAGAAGGAACAAAAATAAACGGGAAGAAAACCCCGTTTAAATATCCTTTGGTAATAAAGGAATATGAGGTAACTTTTAAAAAACATCCTAAATATGAGAGTCGTTCTTTTAAAGTAAATATAAATGACAGAAAAGTTGTTAAAGCGACATTAAAACAGAAACCTATTTCGTTAAAAATTGTAGTTAAAAATTTCACAAATGAATATAATATCAACAACGCGTATATTTTAATTAACAATAAATGGGTTGGGCGAACGGATAAAAATGGTGTTTGGAAAAGTTTTATGAAGGCAGGTGAATATAAAATAAAAATTGGAAAACAAAAAGAATATGAAACAGCAGAAGTAAGTAAACGTTTGAATTGGGGTCAAAAAGAAATAACCTTATTTGTTTCTTTAGCACCGATTTCTAAAAACAAAGAAAAACTTTTTGAAAAAGGGCAGGCATATTATAAAAAGGGTAAATGGCTAAAAGCCCAGAAAACTTTAAATGAAGTATTAAAAGTGGACCCGGAGAATAAAACAGCTCTGAAATATCTGGCAAGAGTTAATAAAGAAATTGCTAAAGAGAAAGGTGAGAAAATAAAGCGAAAAACGAAAATCATTTTTGCCGAAGCGAAGGAAAATTTTAAAGATAAAAAATGGCTTAGAGCGTATGATAAATATAGTCAGGTATTAAATCTTGGGCCGGATGATAAATCAATGATTAATGATTCGAGAAGATATATTAAGTACATAAATAAAAAAATGGATAATATTGCACAGGGGGTTACCCCTGTAGATAGAAGTAAGGATCTTTTTTATGCCATTGCCTTTTGTTATTATCGGGAGGGCGATTTTAAGCTCGCTGTTGCTGAGTGGGAAAGGGTTCTTACTCTTGATTCACGGGATCCGGAAGTAAAAGAATTTATAAAAAAAGTGAAAAAGAAGATGTAGTAAATAAAATATACTGGCTGAGAGAAGAAAATAGTTGTCTGATTTGTCTCAGACAGCGAATAAAATAAGGGTTTAAAAGAACATTTACTTAAAATTTTTGGGCAGAGGAA
>JAGLHV010000305.1 GCA_023143305.1 bacterium
TTACTTCTGCTTGCGATTTATATTTCTCTCCGTCAGGAACAATAGCGGTATAAACATCCCAATCAGCTTCCTGCAAAGATTTTACTACCGTATCCAAATAAAATTTTTCTACTATCGGATTAGTGACTACCAGTATTTTCCTGCCCGGCTTATATTCTTTAAGCCGGATACCTATATCTTCCAATTTGCATCCCACATAAATTTTATAGCTTTTATCTTTTAAATCTACTTTTATTTCTTTCATTTTTTCTTTCTCAATCATTTTTTGATTTTACTGCTACTGACTTCCTTGAAAAAAGGAACAATTTCCTCAATTATTTCCTTAATGTCTTTCCCTGAAGTATCAATCATCTTATGGCACCGTTTATAAAAAGGTTCTCTTTCCTTTAATAATTGATTAATTTTATCTGCCGGATTTTCGCATTTTAATAAAGGCCGGTTAGTATCTTTACCGGTTCTCTGCAAAATTGTATTCGCAGAAGCAGTCAGACAGATAATGATCCCGTTTTTTTCTAACTCTTCCATATTTTCTTCTTTCAACACCACCCCACCGCCGGTAGCAATCACAAAATTATCCAGCATAGCCACACATTTAAGCGCCTGAGTCTCTACCTCACGAAAATATTTCTCTCCCCGTCGTTTAAAAATATCCGGGATATTCATCCCTACATCTTTTTCTATCATCTCATCGGTATCAATGTACTGCATTCCTATTTCTTCTGCCAATCTTTTCCCCACAGCTGTTTTCCCTGTCCCCATAAATCCGGTCAAAACAATATTCATCTTTTCTTATTCCCCATTTTCAAATACTTCTTATAATTAGAAAAATTTGCCTTCATCTCTTCTAAACTATCCCCTCCTAATTTTTCCTTTAAAGCCCGGGCAACCTCAAAAGCCACAACTGCTTCCCCCACCACCCCTGCCGCCGGAACAGCACAAACATCCGCTCTCTCTACACAAGCCTTATACGGTTTTTTAGATTTTAAATCTACCGACCATAAAGGTTTACCTAAAGTAGCAATCGGTTTCATAGCCGCCCGCAAAATAATCGTCTCCCCGTTAGACATCCCGCCTTCCAGTCCACCGGCATTATTAGTCTTACGGTAAAAACCCTGCTTCTTTTCATAAAATATTTCATCATGTACCTCTGAACCTAACCTCTCCGCACAACTAAAACCCAAACCTATTTCCACCCCTTTAATCGCCTGAATACTCATTAAAGCAAACGCCAGCCGGGAATCCAATCGGGTATCCCAGTGAACAAAACTTCCCAGTCCTACCGGTAAATTAAGCACGCCTACTTCAAATATCCCTCCCAGGCTATCTTTTTTTTCTTTAGCCTGGTCGATTAAAGCAATCATCTTCTTTTCAATATTTTTATTTATACAGCGTAAGGGTGTTTCTTTTATCCCGTTACTCTTTCCTTTCGCCGGATTATAAACAGATTCATCTTTAATATTACCAATTTGTACTGTACGACTGTAAATTTTAATATCAAATTCAGCTAATAATCTTTTAGCCACCGCTCCCACTCCTACTCTGGCTGCTGTCTCCCGGGCACTGGCCCGTTCTAAAACCGGCCTTAAATCCTGAAAATTATATTTGAGCATTCCGGATAAATCAGCATGCCCCGGCCTGGGTTTAGTAAGTAAGGGCATTTTGTCCCATCCCTTCCAGTCTTTATTAGCAACCATTATACAAAAAGGAGCACCGGTAGTTTTTCCCCTATATAATCCGGAAAGGATTTCCGCTTTATCTTTTTCTATCTGCATCCTCCCTCCCCGGCCATAACCCAGCTGTCTGCGCAATAATTCCTTATCGATATCCTTCTCCTCCAGCTTTAATCCGGACGGAAGTCCCTCTAAAATAGCCGTTAAACATTTCCCGTGCGATTCACCCGAGGTAAGATATCTTAACATTTTTCCCCTCCGTAATTATTTAATTTATTTTAGGTAGCCGCAGGCTTTAGCCTGCGTAATTTCT
>JAGLHV010000306.1 GCA_023143305.1 bacterium
GTCTTTTATCTCTTCTTATTCTTCTTTGGGGAAAGAGACTTAATATGCCTGTTTTTTTTTGCTCGTATTTTACGCCAATGGAAAAACAAAATCATCCCGATAATAATAACTACCACCGCACCGGGAGCTATCGTTCCCACTTTCCGGGCAAATCTAAAGATATAATCAAACCCAAAAGACCAGGAAAAAGCACTTAATACCATTGAGAAAAATACTACCATTAATATCACCCGGGTACGCATACCAATAAGATAACCTATTATTGCTCCTACTAAAGAACCGGTCATAGTAAAAGGAACCCAAACAAATATACCCAAACCTAAAATTCCATATCTTTCTACTTTAGCCTGATTTCTTTCAGCCATTTTTCTGATAGATTTAAAAAAATTGCCTATAATCTTTATTTTTATTACTTTCTGATGATAATAGACAAATAAAGGATAAAAGATAAACAGCCAGATGGTATTAATCAAAATGGAAATAAAAGCAACCAGCGTATGAGACATTCCCGCACCCAAACCCATACAAATACTTGCACCTCTACCTGCAAGAATATCCAGGGCAATCATGGGTAAAATCTTTTCCAGTAATTTTATTCCAATTAATTGAAAAAAAGAAAAAAGGATAATTATTCCGACGAATAAAATACAGCCTACAAAAAAAATAAGTCCTTCTTTCGTTTTTAAAAAACCAGACTTCCTTTCCATAATTTTCCCTCCCTTTAAGACATTATAGTATATCAAATAATCCGGAAAAGGGTCAAGGTTTTAAAGTTCAAAGTAATGTCAACGAAAAAACAAAACCCTCTTATTCTAAAGTTGAATCCTGCATAAGCAAAATCTGTGGGATAAAAAAACGCAATAAGATAGTTAGTACTTTATTGCTTGGGGTAACTACAATCCCACTTTACAAGAATTTATAAAAAAAACACGAAATAAAATTAGTCAGTACTTTCGGCAGCGTGGTGAGTAGATTAATTACCCCAGGAAGATTAGCAAAAAAAACCGGAAGAGGATTAAAGAGAGGGAAATAACTTTTTATCTACGGTTGTTCTTCAGCAGTTATAGTTACAGTTATTGTTTGTTGTATAGTTAAACTCGTGCTTGTTGGTGCTTCAAATCTAAACCATAAATATCTATCTTGAGTGGGCGGCACATTATATCCTTTGACCCCCTCTCCTTCGTCATCTTTGCCAAAATCTCCTGTAGAACATAACCGCTGAATAGTTCCAATAGCATCGGAAAAACTTCCCCCAATATCAAAATGACTGCTTTGGGCCGTAGCAGTCTGAAAATTGCCACACATACGGAATTCTTCTGCCCCAGGGACAGTATCAGTCACACAGGCCCAACCTGCAGGGGCAGTAAGATGTAAAGAATATCGTTCATTTACAGTGCCATTATTAGTGACGGTAATTGAACTATTTGCCGTAGTTGTACTTCCTTTAATTACCGCACCAAAATCATAAGAGGAAGAACCAATAAAGATACTTAAAGTGCTATCTTGCTTTGACACAGCATTGACCTTATTGGATAAATCAGACCAATTTGACATTTCATCGGCAGTTTTAATATAAAAATAATAAACAATTCCTTCTATTAAACTACCAATAGTTTTATTTTCACTATTTCCAGGGGATGTATCAGTTGACCATTGGATTTCATAAGGCATATCTTCCCATGTGTCAGTAGAGGTAGAAGAGTATTTAATGTGATATTGTCCATTGGTAATATCCCCTGTATTTCCATCATCTCCAGGGGCGGTCCAGGATAGGTCTATTTCCCCAGAGTTGGTTCCAGTTTGTGCAGAAAGGGTAGTTATATAATCCGGCGGTGTAACATCAGGATCGATTTGTATCCAGATGTAATCAAAAGATACCCCGCCGGGTTGACCTGCATCGGTAGCTACAAATTTTATGTTTAAGTTCTCTATCTCTTCTAAGGTATCTACACCCTGGCTATAAAGGT
>JAGLHV010000307.1 GCA_023143305.1 bacterium
CAGTCCTTAAGGCGGGTCATTCCGCACTCGATGCGGAATCTATAATGTTTTTAAATATCAATAGATTCCTGCTTTCGCAGGAATGACAAAAAAGATAAAAAGCTATTTTGCAGAAGTCTATTATATATGTGTAAACTATATCTTATTTAAATTGACTCTAAGGATGCATATTTTGCCATTAATTTCTTTTTCTCTCCTGTTTTAAATAAAACCTCTATTTTTAAATCCTCCCCGCTTCCGGTACAACTAAGAATTCTTCCTTCTCCAAATTGAGCATGAGCAATCATATCGCCTACAGCTAATTCAATACCGGAAAAATTTTCATCATTATTATTTTCAAAAGATACTGTCTCCTTATCCGAAGTCAATAATGAAACATAATTATCCTCAAATACCTCAGCAGAAACCAATCCTGCTTCTGCTATAAAACGGGACGGCACATTCCATCTACTCTGCCCGTAAAGTCTACGGGAAGCACTACTGGTTAAATAAAGCCTTTCTTCCGCCCTGGTCATCCCCACATAACAAAGCCTTCTTTCTTCTTCCAGTTCCGTATCATCAAAATTTGCGTCACTATGGGGAAACAACCCTTCTTCCATACCGGTCATAAAAACAACCGGAAATTCCAAACCTTTAGCCAGATGAAAAGTCATTAAAGTAACATAATCCTGAGTCTCCTGCCAGGAATCCAAACCACTAACTAAGGAAACCTGTTCTAAAAATCCCTCAATATTTTTATCTTCTGCCGTTTCCTCGTATTCCCAAACAGCAGAAACCAATTCCTTTATATTTTCTATTCTTCCCTGTGCTTCAATACTGTCTTCTTCTTCCAGTTTTCGCAAATATCCACTTTCATTAATAACCAGTCCGACTAATGCCCCCGCATTTAAATTTTCTTTTTCCAGCATAAATTTTTTTATCAATTTCAAAAATTCACCTATTCCGGCAATTGCTTTTTTAGAAAGCCCTTTCTTTCCTTTTTCTCTCTTTTCTTCGGTTATTAGTCTTTCCATCGCCTGAAAATCGGATATTTTTTCCTGAGCCGCATATTGTCCTACCCACCCCATTGCCGCTTTGCCTATGCCCCGGTTGGGAACATTAATTATTCTTTTTAAACTCAATGAATCCTGAGGATTAACTATCACCCTTAAATAAGCAAGGATATCCTTAACTTCCGCCCGGTCATAAAATCTGATATTACCAACAATTACATAAGAAATATTTTCTTTCCTTAAAGCGTCTTCCAGAACACGTGACTGGGCATTGGTTCGATAAAATACAGCAAAATTCCTGTAATTGTAATCTTCCTCTTCTATTAACCTTTTAATCTCAGAAACTACCCCGCATGATTCCTGTAATTCATTAGCTACTTCCTGATAAAAAACAGGAGCCCCCTGGTGTTTTTCGGTCCACAATTTTTTATCTTTTCGAGACTGGTTATTTTTTACTACCTTCCAGGCAACATCAAGAATATTGGTTGTAGAACGGTAATTCTGTTCCAACTTTATCACCCTGGCATTTTTATAATCCTTTTCAAATTCCAGAATGTTTCTAATATCGGCACCGCGAAAAGAATAAATATTCTGGTCTTCATCTCCTACTACACAGAGATTATTGTATTTACCGGCCAAAAGCTTTACTAAACTATATTGGGCGCGATTCGTATCCTGGTATTCATCAACCATAATATATTTAAATCTTTCCTGATACTTATTTAAAACATCCGGATGTTCCTTAAAAAGAAGCACCGTCACCATAATCAAATCGGCAAAATCAAACGCATTATTCCTTTTTAGTTTTTCCTGATATAATTTATAAATATCACTGAATGTTTCTCTAAACCGGTCATCGGAAGTTTCCGCATAAATCTGATAAGATTCCCAATCCAGTAATTCGTTTTTTGCTCTACTAATAAGAGAACGTATCATCTTGGGTTTGAGTTTTTTTTCGGTTA